>CAZBPB010000152.1:0-931 GCA_964493565.1 uncultured Pleurocapsa sp.
TCAACCACACCCACGTGATATGGACCGGTTAATTCGGGCAAACTAACCACTGGCAGCAGCCATCCTGCGAAAACAGCACAACCGAGAAGTATAATGCCCAACCCAGCGCACAGCAGTCCTTCACGAACCCGATGGATCGTTCTATTCGGCCTCCGCCATACCAACAGATTGAGGAGCAGAACCAATGCAGACAGCCCGTAAAAAGGGAGCATCTGAACACGCCAGCCTTCAACCAGAATTTGCAATAAGCAGGTTAGCGCCGGCACAAAGGCCGCAATCGTAACCCAGCGATGATGCCTCTTTTGCGGGATAAGGGGTGAAAGTAAGATCGGCGCAAAAGAGAGCATAATCAGCCATTCAAGAGTTCGCATAATCAAGGATCTCGCTCAAACGATCTGTTCTATACAAAAAATCTGCGTATGAGCAATATCTCATACGCAGTTGAATACATCCATAAAACAGCGATTCATCAAAATTGATAAACCCGGCAGAGTGTTTTAGAGGGTTGGCAGCACCACCGTAAAAATACTACCCTGCCCACTTTCGCTATGTGCGGTCAGGTAGCCGCCGTGCGCTTCACTCACTTTTTGAGCGATAAACAACCCTTGCCCTAAGCCTCTCGGATCAATCAGCTTGCCATTGGCAGTACGGGCTTCGCCGCGATAAAAACGTTCAAAGATATGCGGCAAATCGCGCTCGGAAATACCAACGCCAGTATCTACCACCTGCACTGTGATTGAACCATCGGCGCGGCTGGCGGTGAGCACCAGATGACCGCCCTCTTCGGTGTAACGGATCGCATTTTGCAGTAAATGCCCGACTGCCCAGCGCAGCCGCTGCATATCGCCGCGAATGCGTAAGGCATCCTGATCACGCACCATTACAGTAATGTCCAGCCCTGCCTGCTTAATTTCAGGCTGCATTCCGTTCA
>CAZBPB010000152.1:941-3287 GCA_964493565.1 uncultured Pleurocapsa sp.
TCGCCCATAACAGATCTTCAAGATCGAGCGGATCGGCACGCACAGTAAAATTACTGGCATCCAGTTCGGAAATATCCAGCAGTTCAACGATCATACGGTCAAGAATATCTACGTTGCGGCTGAGTGTTTCTAGAAGGCGGCGATTCGGCTTGGCATTATCCGCTTGCTCAAGGATAACCTCGCTCACGCCCTTGATAACCGCCATTGGAGTTCGTAGTTCGTGAGAAATCGCCATCACAAACTGGTCTTTAAGACGATCCGAAACGGCCTCATTGGTGACATCGCGCAGCACAATCAATGTACCTAAGCGCGCGCCCTTTTCATCGGCAACAGCGGCTAACTGCGCGCCAATGATGCGGTTGTTAATCTGCACGCGTGTCGGTTCGCTTAAAGGCAAAATCTCGTCTGCAACCGAGGTTACATCGCGAAACTGGTTAAACAACGTCCCCAACTCGCTTTCCCAGAATGCTTTTACGCCGCCCAGCAGGTTGCGTGCCGCCTCGTTCATTAACACAAGGCGGCCTTCGTTATCCTGCATGATCACGCCTTGCTCAATGGTCGCCAGCACAGAATTCAACCGCTGCACTTCGCTTTCGCGGCGCTCCAATGCGCGCTGCAGCAGGCGGTTACGTTCCTCAATAGAGCGCTGTTCAACGTTTTTACGCCCTAACCCACGATACACTCTTCGAAAAAAGGTTTCCGATGCAACACCAAATTCATCCACGTGATTAATTACCCCGCCTATTTCGGTTGCGTCCGGCGGTACCGGCTGCGGTTCTACCTTCATCGTCTTGATCACACTCCGTTCTGATGCGTGGGCGCTTTCTTCTGCTCGATCAACGATTGCAACATCTGGCGAAGCTGGTCAAAATCCGGAAGCGGCTTGCTGATTATTGTATCCACACCATCCTGATCGATCATCTCTTTGCGTTCACCGTCAGAAAGCGAAAAGGCGGTCATCAAGGCAATGGGCGTATGCTTTAACTTTGCTATCGAACGCATTCGACTGGCAACTTCATTCCCCTTTTTGCCCGGCATGCGAATATCCATCAACACGATTTCAGGCAGCGTACCTGCGTAGGTTTCAGCTTCAATCTGATCTAACCAATCCCATACCTTCTGCCCGTTCTCAAAGGCAACTGCCTGATAGCCCCAAACGCTTATCATGGTGGTAATCAGTATGCGGATGTCTGCTTCGTCTTCGGCTACCAGCCACACGGGGACTGCCTCCAGCGGAAATTTGAAAATTACCCAAGAATCAATGCTAGTATACTTGAGATACGTTGACAAATTGTTACAAGGTTTGGAGAAATCGCGTTTGAAACGTATGATAGTAGGGTAAGGAAACGGTTGGAGTGTCGCTGAAGCCGCTAATGTCACCATCGGGAGATAAACATTGTCGACATGGATGGTAGTGGAAGACGAAAAGTCCATCCACGAAATTCTGCTCACGATGTTCGAGGTCTGGGGCATTGATGGCAAGGCTTTCGTGGATGGCGAAGAAGCCCTTGCGTGGATCGAAGACGTAGACAGCGGGCGCTATAAAGGCGAAATTCCTGAACTGGCGTTGATTGACATTCGCCTGCCGGGGCGGTTACAGGGCTATGATGTGGGGGCGCGGTTACGCCAAAGCCCGCTGCTGAAAGATGCAGCCGTCGTACTAACCACTGCTTATAAGCTAAGTTCCTCATTGGAACGCGAAATCTTACTGGCAACGCAAGCCGATGATTTCATTCAAAAACCACTACCCAAACTTCGAGATTTGAAGGTGGCGTTAGAAAAAGCGCTGGTCAGCCGCCGTGAAAAGACCGCCGCCGCCCTTGCAGAAGCGCCGAAAGTTCTGAAAACCGAAAGTCGCAGCCGCCCGCGGGCACAACGCGCCGAACGCAAAGCCGCGATTGCCCCGAAAACGCTGCCCGAAGACCCACGCTCGATCACGCGGGACTTTGACGAAACTACCGAAGGTCATACCCCCACTTCAATAAACTATATGGCACCGGCAGTGGAAGATACCACGCCTGCCCAGCCTTTGCCGCCAGAGCGCGATTAACATAAGATGAGGTGCGAGTAGATGCAAAATATTGCCCCTAAGCGCGTGATCTCTCGCCGTGCAAATCAGCTCTATACCATAGCTTTTCTTATGGGTTCGGGCGGGGTTTTTGCTATCGCGCTGGGGGTTTTGATGATCCTGCTTCCGCTGGATATTCCGGCAAATCCTTCATACGCACTATACGAACTTGTGCGCAGCGCGCTTGTAGGTATCGGGATCGTGCTGCTTATCGGCGCAGTTGTGCTTACCACGCGCGCGGCAACGTTCCGTAAAGATAACGATCTGGCAATGGTGAC
>CAZBPB010000152.1:3297-8649 GCA_964493565.1 uncultured Pleurocapsa sp.
CTTAGAGCCAATGCTGGACAATAACTTCACCTATATCCGCAATATCAACAAGCGCCAGATCGGTTATGTAGACGCGGCGTTGGTCGGCCCGCCCGGCGTCATGGTGTTTCGCATCGTCGGCAATACTGGCGCATATATCAATGAAGGCGCAAACTGGCTGAAACGCGCCAGCAGTGGCGAATGGGTGCCTGCCGGTTTCAGCCCAACCCGTGAAGATATTGCCGATATTCGCAAAGTACGCGAATTTCTGGTCAAAAAGGGCGTTGGTGATGTGCCGATTTTTGGGATGGTGGTGTTCACACTAGACCCGCAGCGCGTCGGCTTGACCACCCGCAACCCTGAAATTCCGGTGACCCATCTGATGAACTTGTACCCGGCAATGCAAAATGGCTATCTCTCTGCCCCGCCGCTCGATACAAATCAGGTTGCCGCGATAACGCGCAGTTTGCTCTCCTGAAGCCGATGGTGCTTCAACTAATTCTCGCGGATTCCAGCGCCGGTAAAACTGAATTCGTGCAGCGCAGTTTGCTAGACCTGAAGCAGCGTGATCCGCTGGCAAAAATCTGGATATTGATGGCGACCGAGCGGCAGATCAACGCCTTTCGCGCGCGTCTGATTGACAATTCGCCACAGCGCGCACTATTCAATATCGAGTTTTTTGATTTCTACAGCCTGTATCGCCACATCCTTGCGGCTGCCGGTCAGCCTCAGCGTACACTGGACGATTTATCACAGCGGCTGTTGATGCGAAATGTAGTCATGCAGCGCCCCGACGGGCTGTTCGCCCCAATTGCTGGAGCGCCGGGTTTAGCCCGCGTGCTTTCCGCGTTCATCTTTGAACTCAAAGAAAATCTGGTCACTCCGGAGCAGTTTTCAGCCGCCGCTTATGATGTCAAAACCGCTGAACTTGCAGCTATTTATAGTGCCTATCAAGCCGTTTTACAGCATCACGCGCTGGTTGACCGTGAAGGTGAAGGCTGGCTGGCGCTGGAAGCGGTACACACGCAGCCGCAGATTGCTCAAGATGTGCAAATGCTGATTGTAGATGGTTACGATCAGTTTTCGCGCGTGCAAGCACAACTTCTGGCGACTTTAAGCCAGCACGTGCAAACTTTGATCACGCTGACCCATCCGGATAGTCGTCCGCTGCTGGGGAAGCGTTTTGCTCAGGCGCGCGAACGCTTGCAGAATGCTGCCGGAACTGCCCTGACCACAATCACGCTGCCGCAAATTCCTGACCAGCGTCCACCGGCTTTAAGCCACCTCACCCGCCATCTGATGAATCCAACAGCCCCCGCGTTGAACGCGGAAAACACGCAGGATCTCAGGCTTGTTGAAGCCCCGGATGCCAGCGGCGAAGTAGATACCATTCTGCGGCAGGTAAAGTGGCTGCTCTTACAGGGTGAACAGCCGGATAACATTCTGATCGCCTTGCGTGATTGGGAAACCTATGCCCCGCTGATTCGTTCAGGCTTCAAGCGCCTAAACATGCCTGTCGTGTTTCACCGCGCCGAACCACTGATCGAGAACCCGGCAATCACTGCCATCCTCGCCCTCTTAGATTTACCTTCCGGCGATTTCCGGCGGCGCGACCTGCTAGATGTACTGCGCTCGCCCTATTTCGAGATTCCCGGCATCGGCAGCGACGAAGCAGCCACACTGGAAAAACTGAGTTTTTCCCACGTAATCACAGGCGGGCAAAACCGTTGGATTTCCGCGCTGGATGCGGAAATCAGCCATGTTGGCGCGACTGCTTCCGTTGATGAAGACGAAAGTACACAGCCCGACAGCACGCTCGAAGCATTGCTTTCGCTTAGAAATGCGCTGCAAACATTCTTTGAGGAGATCGCGCCGCCGCCGGACAGCGATTTTGAGACTTACGCGCTGTGGCTGGAGAACCTGCTTGGCGAAGATGATTACACGATTGACGACTGGGAATTAGGCACAAGCGAGAGTGTACAAGACGCATTTCTGTATCATCTCAACCTACCTGCGAGAATACGCGCGTCACAGGATCGGCATCTAGTTGAGCGTGATATTGCCACGCTTGACCGCATGAAAGCCGCCCTGCGCAGCCTGCTCTCTGCCGATATGCTGGCGAAATCATTTGGCATTCAGACGCCGCGCGACTTCGTGAGTTTTTTAACCTCGCTGCGCGCTGCCGTTGAAACGGATTACATCGAAGGTCGCCAGCGCGATGGGCATGTGCTGGTCACGGTGGTCAATGATGCGCGCGGCGTGCCACACCGCCATCTCTTCGTGCCCGGTCTTTCAGAAGGTGTCTTCCCGGCGCCCGCGCCAGAAGACCCGCTTTTGCTTGACGAAGAAAGGCTGCAGCTTCGTGCTAGTGGTATTGCGCTTTCTACACAGGCCGAACGAACCGATGATTTTGGCATCTTCTATGAGCTGATCAATCAGGCAAAAGTAAGCATCACCCTGACCCGCCCCACCGTCAAAAATGGCGCTCCCTGGGTGGAAAGCCCGCTCTGGCGCAGCGTGGTTTCATTATTTGAAGCATTACAAATTACCAGGCTGAAGCCGGGCGACCTGCACCCGCCAGAACTTGCGCCGGCGCTTGCAGATGCAGTCGTGGCGTTGGCTGGCGCTGCTGGCAGGCGTGACACAGCCTTCGTCGCGTGGTTGGCGAACAACCATCCGGCGCTGGTGCATCGCTTACAAAGTAGTTGGCACAGCGAGCAGGATCGCATGAGGCGGCGGCGCAGCCCGTACAACGGTCAACTGCAAGAAGCGACGCTGGTACAAACAGTTGGTGAAATGTTGGACGAGTCGTATTTATGGAGCGCAAGCCAGCTTGACTTGATCGGGAGCTGCGGATTTCGCTTTTTTGCCGGGCGTATACTCAACCTTGAGCCGATCATTGAGCCGCAGATCGGACCGGATGCCCCGATGCGCGGCAGCATCAGCCACAAAATTCTGGAGCAGGTATACAGGCATCTAGGCGCAAATGGCAGGCAGCCTGATCTTGATCATCTGGAAGACGCTCTGGTTGTGCTGGAACAAATTGCGCTGCAAGTGCTGGAAAATGCCCCGATCACCTTCGGTTTTGCGCCGCCTCCCCTGTGGCATCAGGAAAGCACGGCATTACGCCAGCGATTGCAAAAGGTGCTGCGCGCAGACTTTGAACAGAAAATGAAACTCAACAAACAGTTTAGCGGGCGGCGGCGCTTATCGGCACAGGAACTGCATTTTGGCGAAGACTCCCTGCTGACGATTGCGCTGGATGAAGAGGTTTCGATTCGTTTGCGCGGCATGATTGATCGTATTGATCTTTCAGAAGATGGAAACCGCGTGCTAATCATTGACTACAAATCTGGCAGTGAGAGCGGTCTGCCCACGCTGAAACAGTATACACAGGGGCGCAGTTTCCAGATGATGACTTATCTGCTGGTCGCCCGTGAACTACTGGGAGCGCGGGAAATCGGTGGCGCATTCCTCAGCCTGCGCGATGCACAATCTAGTGATGTGCTGTGGCTGGACGAGCTACCGGAAGGTATGTCCGGTAAAACTCTGGATTCTACTACTGGCAAAGCGGCGCTTGCCGGCTATGTGCGTCATGTGCGCGAAGGCGATTTCAGCGCCGAATCCAATGGCATAGAAGAAGGCAAATGCCATCTGTACTGTGACTACGCGAAGTTATGCCGCATTCATGTCATGGAACGCCGCCAGCCGCGCCCGCGTATCAATCCGCATGAGGCGATATAGTAAATGCCCCCGTACACGCTCACCGATACTCAGCACACGGCTATCCATCGCCATGATTGCAATATTGCAGTTAGCGCGGGGGCGGGTTCAGGCAAAACTTTCATCCTGACCAATCGTTTTCTGGCGCTGCTGGAGGCGCGTCCTGACTGGCGGCTGAACCAGATTGTGGCGATCACCTTCACCCAGAAAGCAGCGGGTGAAATGCGTGACCGCGTGCGCGAACTGCTGCTGGCAAAAGCGGCTGAAACCGGCGATATCCATTGGCAGAACCGATTGAACGAAATGGACAGCGCGCGTATCGGCACGATTCACAGCCTTTGCGCTTCGCTGCTGCGCGCCAATGCCGCGCTAATGGGTATTGACCCCGATTTCATCGTGCTGGACGAGGCGCAATCGCTGCTGATGCGCCAGAACGCGGTTGAGGATTCGCTGCGCGATCTGGCAGCCATGCCGGCATCGGTACTGTCGCTGTTCGACGAATACGATCCACAGTTGGTGATCAATACGCTGGGCGAAAACCTGAATGCTGATATGCGCGATCTGCCGCCCAACCTGCTGGAACAGTGGAACGCTGCTTTTGATCTGGCAGTCCAGCAAACGTTGAAACAGCTTACCAATTCGGACATGCTGATCGCCGCCCGTGATTTTAGCTTTGAGGGTATCAACGGTAGTGACAAACTGACCCTACTCTGGCGCGAATACGCACAAAGGATGAGGGAACTCTCCAGCGGCGATCCTGAAACTAGCTTTGGCGCTCTGAAGGCGCTCTCGAAATCAACGGTTGGCACTATTGGCACAGGCGTGGTGTGGGGAGATGTCAAAAGCTATCGCGCCATCCTGATCAGCGCGGTGGCTGCCTGCAAAGAAGCATTTACAGCACTTGGCGATATGCCGAATGATCACGATCGGCGCGCTGCCGTCTTACTGGAAGGCTGGCGGCACGCGGTGATGCTTGCAGGCGATCACTACCGGCGTCTAAAAACAGCCGGACGCGCACTCGATTTCGATGATCTTGAACTCAGAACCCGCGAACTGCTGCTGACGCCCGAAGTTGCGTCCCGCTACGATGGCGCAGAATTTCAACATCTGTTGGTGGACGAATTTCAGGATACCAGCGGCGCGCAGTGGGATATTGTGCGCGCCCTTGCCAGCCCGAAACGCGCAGGCGCATTGTTCATCGTTGGCGATCCCAAGCAAAGCATCTACCGTTTTCGGGGCGCGGATCCGACCACCTTTGAGCAGGCACAGCAAGCCATCATTTCCCAGCCACCAGCCGCTGGTTGGCTGTTTCAACGCCGCTTTTGGGAACATCCTTATCCGCGACGAAACCAGCCCCGCTGCCCGTTTCCAATCCACGCTCGGCGCGCCGATGCACGCGTACCGCGTCCAGCCCCCCTGTGATGATCCGGCTGTGGAACTTTTGCTGCACGACAAAGATCGTATGGGCGAGGCAGACAGTGAAGAGCGCCGTGTGTGGGAAGCGCGCACCATCGCCCGCTATCTTCAACAGATCGTTTCACAGGGCAGGCCGTGCTACGACAAATTACAGGCAGCAACACGTCCGCTAAATTATGGCGATTTCGCCATTCTGTTTCGCGGAATGCGCAACGTGACGCTGTACGAAAACGG
>CAZBPB010000153.1:0-4328 GCA_964493565.1 uncultured Pleurocapsa sp.
AAGTGCGCGTGACGAAGGTGATTTCCAGCACCGATATTGGGCGCGCCATTAACCCGTTGATGCTTCAGGGGCAAATCGAGGGAGGGATTGTGATGGCGTTGGGCAACTGCCTGACAGAATCCTTCATTCTTGAGGATGGTGTACCATGGTCGCGGCTGCTTTCGCGCTACAAGATGCCGGGCATCAAGCACGCGCCGGAAATCATCTCGCATCTGGTAGAGCATCGCGCGGCAGATGGGCCGTATGGCGCGAAAGGCGTCGGCGAGATTCCGTCTATCAACACGACGCCCGCTATATGTAACGGAATTTACAACGCTACAGGTGTGCGCATTTACTCGATACCAGTCGATCAGGATGCCTTGCTGCTGGCGATGAAGAACAACCGCCGCGAGGTACATACGGCATGGCATGACGTGAAATAGCGCCTTGCGGCAGCAGCAATAATTGAACGGGTGTGATTTAGATCGCGCCCGTTTTTTGTCCATTCAAGCGGAACCGGTGTTTTCGTAAATATGCCCACCAGAAAAGCCTCTCGAAAACGCAAGCATTACAGCGCCGGCATACGCACGCTCAAATTGAATAATCATACGCTGTTGTTCGAAGCCATCTATTCGTCGCGGCGCACGCTGGGGATCACCGTGAACGGGGATGGCGACGTTACCGTTCGCGCTCCACAGGGCGTTTCGCTTCAGCAGATTGATCGCTTTGTGACCGAACATGCTGGCTGGATTATGAAACAGCGGCGACGTGCTTCTGAGCGCAGGAAGGCGCAACCTCTTAAACTGACCTACAGCGACGGCGAAACTCTGTACATTCTTGGCAAGCCACATCAACTGCAGGTGGTTACTGGCAAGGCAGGAAAAGTGCAGGTGAATGACGGTGTAATTCAGGTACAGGTCAGGGCGAATGCGGGCGCTGGCGGGGTGGAACGCGCCTTGATGCGCTGGTATCGCCTTCAGGCGGAAGCGTTGTTCAACGAACGGCTGGCGCTGCAATTTGCGCGGGTGCAGCACTGGAAGGTCACGCCGCTGCCGCTGGCGGTTCGCCGCATGAAAACGCGCTGGGGAAGCTGTACCTCAAAGGGCAAGATCACGCTCAGTTTGCGGTTGATGCAAGCGCCAGTTGAACTGATTGATTACGTGATCTTGCACGAGTTATGCCATCTGCGCGAGATGAATCACGGGCGTGGTTTCTATAAGCTGCTGGCTGAGATCTGTCCTGATTGGCGGGTGCGTAAATCTGCGCTTAAGCTTACGCCAACCAACTGGTAAACTTTCACGCCGTGTCAACCTAACGTTTCAGGCATTTCGATAATCTCCACGCTGTCGGGGTACTGCCATTGCGCGCTGCCCCACGAGAGATTTCTGATGATTTCATCGGCGCTGAACACCGGGCCAGCGTTTGCGCCAGCCATGAAAACCTGATTGTTGTAGACCCGTGTTATTTCGTTGAAAACGCGGTAAGCCAGCGTTTCCCCGTCTAGCGAGAGGGCGAATATGCCGGTCATATCGGTGGATGGAAAGCGGATGTCGATTGACTTGAGCACGACATCGTCTGACGGATCGAGCACTTCGACCTGATAGTACATGGTGGGCGCGCCGCTTCCGTCTGTATACTCAGTGGGTGAAAGCAGGCGCGCGCGCAAAGAAGTATCGGGCTGTGCCGCGCTTACAAGTTCGGGGTGAGCGCCGCTGACATAATATTCCTCTTGCGTCAGCAGATCGGTGAGATTCCACGTGTTGTTATTGTCTATCCAGTGATAAGCGATGTAATCCCTTCCGGCATGCGTTACCAGTAACCACGTATCAGGCACGCCAAACTGTTGAGCGATCCAGAACGGCGTTTCGCTGATCAGCGAACCGTCTGGCGCATACAGGCGGACTGAATTCGCCCCATCCCCGATGGTTTCGTCATAGGTTACTGAAAAGAAGGCGATTCCTGAATGGAGCCAGTAGGGGGTTACAGTGCCGGGTACGCCGTATTGTTCGGGAAAATCGAAGGGCATGATGTCGAGTTGATCCACCGCGACATCGTAGATGCTCAGTTGGAGGCTCATGTTTGATGAATAATCGTATTCCGTCCACGCGATTTGCAGCCCGTCTGGCGACCAGACCGGCTCTGAGCGCGCGAGGGTGGTGTCATCTGGCCCACAGTAGGTCACGTCTTCTCGCTGCCCGGCCAGCAGGCGGTTTTCGCCAGTTTCAATAGCAAAGAGCCAGATATCGGTAGGACGCGGGCCGCTGCAACCACCCGCTTCCAGCCCAATCGGCGCGTCTGCTCGCACCGCAATATAGCGCCCATCGGGGGACAGGTTGGCCGCCAGCACGCTCAACGTATCAAGAAGCGGGACGATTTCACCCTGATCAAGCCAGAACGCCTCGTAATTGTTGCTGGTTGGCGGCCTGATGATGATGATAGGGTGGCTGGTTTCCTGCGCAAACGCGGGAAAAACCGCAAGCAAAAACGCGAACAGGATGATAAACTGTTTGATCCTCATTGTATCCATCAACCTTCGAGTGAATTTTCGCCTTCAGCCAATATATAGTGGTATTCAGATTTGCGCGAACGGGATGTTAGAGCGTGGGCGATATAGGCAGGGCACAGCGCGCTGCGCCCCTACGAACACGATGCTAAGATGCACTACCGACGGCCTGGTTGGTAGGCCGTTTGGCGCCGAACATGCGGGTTGATGGACTGATAAATAGAAAGTAGATGGCAAGGAGTCCGCTGTAGACAACAACCACTGTATAGAGAAGCTGACCGAGAAAATACTGCGGCGCTTCTGATGGCAGGGTTGGCAGGCGCAGCAGGAAGGGGACGATCAACACTAGATCGTAAGCGAGAAAGCCTGCAAGCTGACCGCCAGTGTTGATCCAACCGGGACGAATCAGCGAATAGCTGAAGTAAGCGGCTGCGCCGATGAACATCCAACCGTAGATCACGCCGCCGGTGACAGAAATTGACCACGGCAGAATATCGTTATTCTTCAATACCAGCGAACCGCCGACAAAGAGCAGGGCGACGATAAAGAACATAAACGAATAACGCACCAATCCGGGCTGTGGCCGTGGGTCGGTGATCGGGAAACGCAAGCTCCAAACGAGCATTACAGCGCCAAAGATTGCTCCAATGATGAAGGTGACAGCAGTCATTTGCAGGGTGCGGCTGCCGTTTGCGATTTGCAGCGCGAAGATAGCTAGAGGGATGAAGATACACAGGTAATCAAGAGCAATACCGGCAAACGCGCCATGTTCGCGCATGTAGAGACACCAGAGCTGGGAAGCAGCGGCGGCGCAAAAGATGGAGCCGATAAAGATGAAGGAAAGTCCGCCTGTATAACGGATGGGCCAGAACCGTGT
Source organism: uncultured Pleurocapsa sp. (assembly GCA_964493565.1). Classification (GTDB taxonomy): domain Bacteria; phylum Chloroflexota; class Anaerolineae; order Aggregatilineales; family Phototrophicaceae; genus Flexifilum. The sequence goes on from CAZBPB010000153.1 coordinate 3,360, forward strand.
GAACGCGGGTATCTGCAATGCGAAGCCGATGCCGACAATAAGCTGGATAATGCTGAAAATAAAGAGTACAAGGGGGAATACGCGATTCATGGGAGGGTTTTCTTTCTGCCCCGGTTAATTATGCCATCATACTGTTAGATGAATATACGCGCAACCAGCAGAAGAATACGGGGAACAAATGCCTGAAGTGGTTATAGAGTTAGCACTGAGCAGCCATGCAAGGCATGGTAGGTTAAGGTTTAAGGAAAATTTCTTAACATTGATTCTATTGCGGTAGTTGGCGGGGTTATGCCATAATGCGGGGTCGCTACTCAATAAATAATATATCAGGTTAGGTTTGATTAAGGAGATTGTTCATGAAGCGGCTGCTTGTTTTTGCACTATTGTTGATGTTGGTCGGAGCGTTTGCGGCACAGGCTCAGGATCCTGTAGAGCTTCGGATTACATGGTATGACGACGGCAATGAAGGCGAAGTACTGCGCGATCTGCTAGACCGCTTTGAAGCCGATAATCCGGACATCCGCGTTGTGATAGACACGGTTCCCTATACCGCAGTACTCGAACAACTCCCCTTGCAGGTAGAAGCGGGAGAGGCACCGGATATGGCGCGTATTACCGACTTCGCTGCATTTAAGGGGCACTATCTTGACCTGCGCCCCCTGCTGCCAGATGTCGAATACTGGGAAGCAAGTTTCCCTGCTGCCGTATTCCAGGCGCTGCGTACTGACGATGAAACCGATCAGATTTACGGTTTCCCGAACCAGTTCACTGTGACGGGCCCATACATCAACCGCACTCTATTTGAGCAAGCGGGCGTAGATGTGCCGAGCGATAGCAGTGACGCGGTTACATGGCAGGAATGGACGGATGCCGCAACTGCCGTTGCCGAGGCGACTGAAACCTATGCGGTTGCTATTGATCGCAGCGGTCATCGCGTCGCCGGCCCTGCTTTTAGCTCAGGAGCAACGT
>CAZBPB010000153.1:4416-8648 GCA_964493565.1 uncultured Pleurocapsa sp.
CGGTTTCCGCGAATTTGCGCAGCTGCTGGTGGATTGGCATAACAACGGCATTACTCCCGCTGAAATATGGGTAGGCTCTGGCGGTTCTTATTCGGCAGGGGATTCCTTCTTCATCAATGGACAGCTGGCGCTGTACATGAGCGGAAGCTGGCAGGTAGGCCGTTTTGCAAACGACATTGGCGATGCCTTTGACTGGGAAGTCATACCCAATCCAACTGGCGCGGGTGGAAGCACCGGTATGCCCGGCGGCACGATGATGGTCGCTTTTGGCGATACCGAACACCCCGAAGAAGTTGCCCGCGTGATGGATTATCTGGTACAGGATGACGTTATGCGTGAATTTACCGAGCGCACGCTGTTCATCCCCGGTCACATCGGGTTGGGTGAGCTTAATTACCAGTCCGACAGCCCTGCGGCAGCCGCGGCGCTATCCGCATTTGCGGCGCAAGTACCCAATCTGAGCGATCAGGCTTACGAACTTCAATATGGCGGGCAGGCATTTGCCATCAATAATCCGATCCGTGACCGGCTAACGCAGGTTATCACCGGGGAACTGACGATGGATGAAGCGATTGAACGCATCCAACAAGATATTGATGACGCGCTTGCCACTGCCGCTCAATAGTTCCGCGTTTTTGTACGGGGCGGGCAAATGCTCGCCCTCTTCCCTCTTATCTGAAATCATCGAGGAATAAGCTATGACGATGGACGGCACAGAGCAGCAAGTCCGTCGCTCGTCCGACTTTTCATTTACGGCGCTACTCAGGTCGATCTCTGAAATTCCCGGCGCGCTCATTGCTGGACTGGTCAATCTGGTAGATATACTGATGCGCCCGTTACAGAAGCGGCTGGGTATACGGGGCATGGCTTACGTCTTTATCCTGCCCAACCTGCTTATTTTTGGCATCTTCATCATACTGCCGATGCTGCTGAACTTTTACTATGCCTTCACTGGCGGTACGAATCTATTCCCACAGGATCGCCCGTTCGTTGGCGCGGCTAATCTGGAAACCCTTTTTACCTGCGAAAGCATTTTTGACCCAAATTCATGCCGTGAAGATCTGTTCTGGCGGGCGGTCTTTAATACGCTGCTGTATGTTGCGCTGCAAGTCGGGATCATGATTGTTATTTCGGTGGCGACGGCGCTGGCGCTGAATCAACGCATTCGCGCGCGCGGGTTTTTCCGCAGCGTGTTCTTTTATCCGGTGCTGCTTTCGCCGGTCGTGGTCGCCTTGATCTGGAAGTGGATTTTGCAACAGGACGGGCTGCTGAACGCCTTGATTGTTAGTCTGGGCGGGGAACGCGTGCCGTTTCTGCTCAATGCCCAGTGGGCGCAGGTGTGGGTGATCTTCATCAGCACGTGGGCGCAAATGGGCTTTTTTACGCTGATTCTACTGGCGGGTTTGCAGTCAATTCCACCCGAATACTATGAAGCGGCGCAGATTGACGGCGCGAGTCGCTGGCAGGCTTTTCGCGGCGTTACGCTGCCGCTGTTGATGCCCACGATGTTCGTGGTCGTTTTGCTGTCGCTGATTCGCGCAGTGCAAGTTTTTGATCAGGTGTTTCCGTTTACCGGGGGCGGCCCCGGTACCTCAACGCTGTATATGGTTCAATACATCTACCAGACCGGTTTTTCCAACCAGACCAAAGAATACGGCCTGGCGGCAGCGGCTTCGCTGGTGATGGCGATGTTCTTGCTGGTGCTAACCGCAATTCAGCTTCGCGCAGGGAGGCGCAGCGAGATCGCGTGATGATCTCTGTTGCCCACACTCCTACAGGCGCAGCGCGGCAGGGGTGAGGCTGTGAGAGCCTTGACTCGTTTTGATTACACGTTAAGGATTTTCGATGGCATTTGTGGGTGAATTTCTGACGCGAACACGCGGCAAAAAGCGACTGTCTGCGTCGGATGTTATAACCTACCTCTTTCTGCTGCTGGGAACTGTGCTGATGTTTGGCCCGGTGATCTGGCTGGTGATGTCTTCCTTCAAGCCGCAGGCAGAGTTGGTGCGCTTTCCGCCACGCTTCCTGCCCTATCGCCAGCAGACGGTGGTCGTGGAAGGATATGAAGACCCACTTCAATTGTTCAACGTGACGATGGAAGATGGCAGTGTTCGCCAACTGGCACAGGTCAGGCGCGTGGGCATCGAAGCGCAAATGATTGACCCTGCCAATCCCGACGAGATTGTTCGGGTAAATATTAACCAGCGCGCTCCGGTGGAGGAAATCTATTTTGGTCTGGAAAACTATATCGAAGGCACACAGCGGTTCAATTTCTGGCAGTATTTTCGCAACAGCGTAGTTGTGACGGTTGCCGCGACCCTGCTTACCCTGTTGATCAATAGCATGGCGGCGTTTGCCTTGAGCAAGTATCAGTTTCGTGGGCGGGATGCGGTGCTGGTATTGACCATCGCGACGCTGATGGTTCCACTTTCGGTCATCCTCATTCCAGTATTTCTCGTGATCACTGAAATTGGCTGGAACAACAACCTGCTCGGCATCATTGTGCCAGCCGCCGCTACCCCGACCGGTGTTTTCTTATTGCGACAGTACATGCTGACTATTCCTGACGAACTGCTGGATTCAGCGCGTATTGACGGCGCAAGCGAATGGCGAATCTACCTGCAAATCATTCTGCCGCTATCTCGCCCTGCGCTGGCGGTGCTGGCGATTTTTTCGATCATGTGGCGTTGGAATGATTTCCTGTGGCCGCTGATCGTGTTGAGTCGCAGCGAGCTGTTCACCATTCAAATCGGACTGAACTCGTTTCAGGGTGAGCTACAAACTCAGTGGAATTTGATCCTTGCCATGACGGTATTGACCCTACTGCCGATTACACTGGTATTCGCTTTTCTACAGCGATACATCACGACAGGTATTGCCACGACCGGGTTTAAGTAAATTGTGAATCTCGCAATTCGCCCCACCATGCCCCCTCCGCAAACACTTGCGGAATGGGGGCTTCAACGCGAAGACGCGCGCGAGCGTTTGTGGCAGCTTCTTGGCGACTTACCGCCACTGTTCTCCCCGCAACCTATCTTACTTGAACGCAGCTTGCGTGACGGGTGCATTGTGGAGCACTTTGCATTCGACAATGGTATTGGCGATCAGGTGTATGGCTACTTACTGCTGCCGGCTGATCTAACCATACCTGCTCCGGCGGTGCTGTATCACCATGTACACGGCGCAAAATATGAGCAGGGCAAAGAAGAACTTTTTCGGGAGCGTGTTCCCGGTGTTCTGCCCGGCCCGGAACTGGCGAAGGCGGGCTATGTCGTGCTGGCGATAGACTGCTACAGCTTTGGCGAGCGACGTGATAAAGGCCCGGTCGGCAGCGCCGAAACCGGCGCGGCAACTGAACAGGCGCTCTTCAAGCAATTTTTATGGCGCGGTTCGTCACTATGGGGAATGATTGTACGCGATGACGTGCTGGCGCTGAACTACCTGCTGAGCAGGCCAGAAGTTGATCCGTTACGGGTTGGCGCAACCGGCATGAGCCTCGGCGGATCGCGCACTACATGGCTAGGCGCACTGGATGAGCGCCCCCGCGTATTAGTCCCTGTGTCTCAGATGACGCGCTACCGCGACTTTGCCGCCACAGGCCACTACAATTTACACAGCATTTATTACTATGTGCCGGGCGCGTTGAAAACCGATCTGGAAATGGAACACCTCGTCGCTCTGACCGCGCCACGCGCTCAAGCCATTCTGATCGGCGATTCTGATCCGCTGTCGCCAATTTCCGGCGTTCATACCATCAATAACTATGCACAGCATGTGTATCAGCTATATGGCGCAGGTGATAACTTGCAAATCCTGATTGAGCCGGGAACGGCCCACCAGTACACACCTTCGATGTGGACGAATATGGTTGCTACGATGAATCGCGCGTTGCTCACTGTAAGTGAATGATAACTCCCTTTTAGACCCTCACCGCAACCTCATGGTCGTATGCTCACTTGCCTCACAGGAGAGGGTCAAAAGACGAACATTTCTCGCTCAAGAATTGTTGTTCATGGCGCATGTTACTTATTGGCTGATTGATACTGTAACCCGCCAGCGACCATCCTCAAGTACGCCATCTTTTACAGGGTAGGGGCTGTCTGTCGCAACGATAAAAGTCACATGATCGTAGGCCAACGAATAGCCGTTGTGCTCGATCTCAACCCCAGCCACAAACTGCTCATCCTGAACATCCAGCTTCACACGCAGCGTTGTAAATGCCCCGTTCCGGT
>CAZBPB010000154.1:0-3499 GCA_964493565.1 uncultured Pleurocapsa sp.
AATGTGATGCGGCGTTCTCGCTTATATTTGAGAACATGTCCTCCCCTCAGCCGTGCACGGAGAGGGGAGGCAAAACGGATTCTCAAGAAGCTAATGCCATCTGAACAAATTCTGAAAATGAGACGGTTATCATGGCGCTGATTGAATACAGGAAATCAAGGAGTAACAACTATGTCGCGTACCCTGCAAATTATTCTTGGCGTAATGATCGTCATTGCGGTGGTTAGCATTGGCGGATTCTTTTACCTGACTCGTGATGTTGCCGCGCCGACGCAGGATGTGCAAAGCAGCGTTGAGCAGATCGAAGTGACCGACGAAACTGGCAGCGAAGTGGTGTACCGCATTTCTCAGAATGACTCGGTGGCGCAGTACGTCATTAACGAAGTTCTGAACGGGGCCGATACCCGCGTGGTAGGCACTACCGATCAGGTTGCGGGCGACATTTTGATCAACCTAGCCGATCCATCACAGTCGCAAGTGGGCGAAATCAGGATCAATGCGCGCACGTTCGCCACTGATGAGAGCCGCCGCGATAACTCGGTAGCCCGGTTCATCCTGCAAAGCGAAAATGATGCCAACGAGTTCATCACGTTTGTGCCTACAGCGATCAGCGGACTGCCGGAAAGCGCGGAAATTGGCGACACGCTCAGCTTTCAGATCACCGGTGACCTGACGATTGCCGGCACTACTAGCGCGGTCACTTTTGAGGTTACAGCGGCACTCGTCAGCGAAAACCAGCTTACGGGGAGCGCGGCAACCACGGTGAATTACGCTGATTTCAACCTGAACATCCCGGATGTGCCATTCGTCGCCAGCGTTGAAGATACGGTGATCCTGTCTCTGGATTTCGTGGCTAATGCGGTGACTGAAGCGGCGTAAAGAACAACCGGACAGATGGTGATAAAAACGGGCGACAGATCCGTTATGCTGTGCCCGTTTTTGATTCTTAACCGGCAAACCTGACGCAAATTTCCCCACCAATCTGCATCTTAAACGAAGGGAGTGGGGACTTTCGAGGATATTGCCTGATGATAACCTCACCTCTCATTCCCCTCAGCCGCGCGCGGAGAGGGGAAGCAAGATTGAAGAATGGACGGGTTTGAGGGCGGGAAATTCTGTTCTGTTCAAGAAAATATTCGAAAAACGGACAACGCATGCGTTGTCCCTACGGACGGGTTAGAGGGGAAGAAAGATTGAAGAACGGGCGCAGCGCGCTGCGCCCCTACGGATGGGTTAGAGGGGAAGCCAGGCGCAGCAAGGGTGAGGTCAAGATCATACCCTGCTATTTCACCCCTCCCAAAACGAAACTTTTATCCTTTTTCAGGCGACATAAGGGTATGATGGGGGCATACTCTATCCGGGGGTGAACAACATACGCGGTGTTGTTTTGCATGCGTGTAAGCCAACGCGCGCGCGGTATGGTCATTACAGCAACCATCTTTGAAAAACATACTTGTAGGAGTGGACAGGCCCATGTTCCAGAAACCCTTCGCCCATGGGAAGCACGCGCTGCGTTTGGTGTCAATCTTCCTAATATTCCTGCTCAGTTTCGCGCTGATACAAACACAACCAGCCTTGGCGGCGAATTTCACGCCCGGATGTACTTCCGGCGTGGGTGATACGGCGGCACTAGTAAGCGCAGTCACTACAGCCGGCAGCAACGGCGCAGCCGACACGATTAATCTAGCCGCAGGCTGTACATACACGCTTACAGCCTTGTTGAATATTGCGGCTGACGGCGGTCATATGCTGACCATCAACGGAAACGGCGCGACCATCAGCGGGAACAACGCCGTGCGCGTATTTTTCATCAACAGCGGCTCGAATGTGGCCTTCGATAATCTAACCGTTAGCGGCGGATATATGAGCGGCGCTGTTGGCGGTATATGGAATCGCGGCACGCTGACCATCAGCAACAGCACTATCTCCGGAAATCAGGCAACTGGCAGCGGAGGCGGCATCTCTAACGACGGCACGCTGACCATCAGCAACAGCGCCATCCGTGGTAACACGGCGGGAAATTACGGCGGCGGCATTTACAACGACGTTAGCGCCATACTGAACATCAGCCACAGCACTATCTCCGGAAATCAGGCGGCTGGCAGCGGCGGCGGTGGCATTTACAACGCAGGCGGCGCCACGCTGACCAACAGCACCGTCTCCGGCAATTCGGCAACTGGCAGTGTCGGCGGCGGCTTCTTTAACAACAATGGTGGCACGTTAACCATCACCAACAGCACCATCTCTGGCAATTCGGCAAGCGGCAGTGGCGACGGTATTTACAATAATAATGGCACGACGACTTTGAACAACAGTATCGTGACTGGAAACGGCACGAGTAATTGTTCTGGTTCAGGAATCACCCTGAGCGGCCCGAACCTGGGCTGCGGCGGTTCAGTGACCGGAAGCGCGAATCTGGGCAGCTTCAACGGTAACACCTACCCGCTGCTGCCGGGCAGCGCGGCGCTAGACAGCGGCAACAATGCGACCTGCGCGGCGGCGCCGGTCAACAACCTTGACCAGATAGGCAACGCGCGGCCTTTCGATGGCGACGGGGATGGCACCGCAACCTGCGATCTGGGCGCGGTGGAAGAGCAGGTCTTCGTGCCGCCGGATGTGAGCATTTCCCCGGCAAGCGCCAGTACTGCGGAAGGTGGCAGCACAGCCGTAACCCTCACCCGCAGCTACAGTACAGCCAACGCGCTGACGGTATCCCTGAATATTACTGCCAGCGGGGCAACGACCAGCGACTACACACTTTCGGGCGGCGCGATCAGCGGGCAGACGGGAAGCGTGACAGTTACGATTCCGGCAAACCAAACGTCGGTCAATGTGACGCTTGATGTAGTGGATGATATTCATGCCGAAGCGGATGAGAGCGTGACGCTGACGCTGGTGGACACAGCAGCCTATAATTTGGGCGCGACGACTTCCAGTACAACTACCATTCCCGCCAACGATCTGGTGGTGATTAACGGCAACGACAGCGGGGAAGGCTCGCTGCGGCAGGCGGTTGACAACGCCAACGCTTTCTCCTCAAACGACACGATCACCTTTAGCGGCGTGAGCGGCACGATAACGCTGACTTCCGGACAACTGGCGCTGGCTAACAACGGCACGCTGATCATTGAAGGCGGCGGCATTACCGTGAGCGGGAATAACGCTTCGCGGGTGTTCGAAGTCAACAGCGGCGCAAATGTGACGCTGAACAGTATGACTATTACCGGCGGCGCTTCAAACAAAGGCAGCGGTGTGTCAAATAGCGGCACGCTGACGCTGAATAACAGTGTCGTCTCCGGCAATTCTTCTACCGATGATGGCGGCGGCCTATGGAATGGTGGCGCACTAACCATCAGCAACAGCACCATTTCCGGCAATTCAGCAGCCAGCGATGGCGGCGGCATTGATGATGACGGCGGTTCCTCTGTTACCATCAGCAACAGCACCTTCTCTGGCAACAGCGCGGGCAGCGGCGACGGCGGCGGCATGGACAACGCGG
>CAZBPB010000154.1:3509-4722 GCA_964493565.1 uncultured Pleurocapsa sp.
TGGCGATGATGGCGGCGGCCTGTGGAACGACGGCCCGCTGACCATCACCAACAGCACCTTCTCTGGCAATTCGGGGGTGGAAGGGGGCGGCATTTACAATAATAGCGGCACGATGACTTTGAACAACAGCATCATCGCCAACAGCACCGGCGGCGGCGACTGCGTGCTCGCCAGCGGTACGGCTACCGCCAACTATTCGCTGGTGGAAGACGGCGGCTGCGGTGTGACTAACGGCGTGAATGGCAACCGCGCGGGCGTTGACCCGGCGCTAAACGGCGATTTGACGCTTTCAGCTTCCAGCCCGGCGATTAACGCTGGCAGCAACGCATTGGTCATAGGCAGCACCGATCTGGCGGGCAACCCACGTATTCAGAACGTTACGGTGGATATGGGGGCGTTCGAGTCTGGCTTCAGCACGCCGACATTGAGCATCAACGATATTTCGTTGGCGGAAGGCAACAGCGGCACGACGATCTTCAGCTTCACGGTCAGCCTGAGCGCGGCTGCTCCCTCTGGCGGCGTCACTTTTGACATTGCCACGGCGGATAACACCGCGACCACTGCGGACAATGATTACGTCGCTCAAACGCTGACCGGGCAGAGCATCGCGGCGGGCAGCACCAGTTTGACATTTGATGTGACGGTGAATGGGGATACCGTCGCTGAACTGGACGAGACCTTCTTCGTGAATATCAGCAACGCCATTGGCGCAACTATCCTTGATGCGCAGGGCATTGGCACGATCATCAACGACGACAGCACCGGCATTATCGTCAGCCCGACCAGCGGATTGACTACTACCGAAGGCGGGGGAACAGCAACGTTCACAGTCGTCTTAACTTCTACGCCGACAGCCGATGTCGTGATTGCCCTGACCAGCAGCAATACTGCTGAAGGCACCGTCGCCCCGGCTTCGCTCACCTTCACCAGCGCCAACTGGAACGTGGCGCAGACGGTGACCGTGACCGGCGTGGATGATCCAACTGCTGATGGCGATGTGGTGTTCAATATCAGCTTTGTGGTGACAAGCGGCGACCCGGATTATAACGGAGTGGCGCTGCCGGATGTTCCGGTCACCAACCTGGATGATGACACAAGCGGGGTGACGATTGCCCCAACCGAGTTTATCGGGCGGGAGAATGAGACTTACAGCTACACGATTCAGTTCAGCAGCGTACCCAGCGGCGCGGTAACGATTGCCGCCGCCTTCGAT
>CAZBPB010000154.1:4754-5264 GCA_964493565.1 uncultured Pleurocapsa sp.
CTTATCTGGAGCTGAACGGCAGCAGCGTTTCGCCCGTAACCCTCACCTTCACGAATACTGCACCGCAAATGGTGAGCGTGCGGGTGGTGCAGAACGACAGCGACGACAGCAACCGTACCACCACTATCAGCCACAGCATCAGCGCGAGTTCGGCGGCTGAATATGCGGCGGGAACGGTGCTGGCAGCGGTGACTGTGAGCATTGAGGACTATCCCCCGCCACCGCCGGTGCCGATGTGCGAGGATCACAACTTTGACGAGGGCGGCGTGGTGCGTTCCAGCACGGCTGACGCCTTCGGTTATGCGGTCAACTGCCGGGTGATGTACCAGAACGGACACCCGACCACGTGGTACGGGGCTGATCTGTACGGGGCGGGCAACATTGGTATTCAGGGCGTGATGGATCTGGGTGTGCAGCAGGCGATTGATATTTTCAGCCCGCCGGGCATGACCTACTTTGAAGGCGGGGCGGTATTCTGCCTGCGCGGAAGCGGGATGCTGTGTCGGCGGG
>CAZBPB010000154.1:5277-8627 GCA_964493565.1 uncultured Pleurocapsa sp.
AAACGCCGCGCCACGCTGAGATCATCGGCAGCTACACTGTACCCGACTGGCCGGGTTTCACCTGCGCCACATTGTTTGAGCCGGGAACGCTGGTGCTGGTTGACGGCGGTTAAAAGGCTACGTTCTGAGTGATGAGCAGAGAGGCGATCTTAAACGGATCGCCTCTTTGTTGTTGATAAGGGAAGTTTTCTGCTAGGTGGCTGCGGCGGCGGGCATGGTGATAATCATTGAAGTACCTATGCCCGGCTTGCTTTCGGCGGTGATGGTACTGTGATGGGCTTCGACGATGGATCTGGCAATTGCCAGCCCTAAGCCGGACTCGCTTTGACTCTCTGAGCGCGACTCGTCTACGCGGTAAAAGCGCTCAAAAATATTGGGCAGCTTATCCGCAGGGATGCCTTCGCCGGTATCGCTGACGGTGATTTGCGCGCCACCGGATCGGGCATGGGCGGCAAGTATCACCGATCCGCCTTCGGGGGTGTGGCGCAAGGCATTACCGACCAGATTTTCCAGCACCTGCGTCATGCGCGCCCGATCCATTGAGATATCGGGCATGTTTTCATCGGTTTCAACACGCAGCGCAATCTGCTTTTCCTGTGCCAGCGGCTCAAAAGACTGGCGCACCTGATCCAGCAGTTCGCGGGGGGCTACCGGCTGATAGACCAGCTTAAGCTCACCCGCGTCTGCCAGCGAAAGGGTGCGAAGGTCGTCCACCAGATGCCGCAGCAGCAGGGTTTCCTGATTCATCGCGTCGAGGCGTTCCTGCGTGGGTTTGAGCGTGCCATCGCGCATGGCCTCAAGGTAGCCGGAGATCACGTTGAGGGGGGTGCGCAGATCGTGGGCGATATCGGCGGTCATCTGGCGGCGAAGCTGATTGGCGCGGTGAATCTCGGCGCTCATCTCATTGAAAGTTTCCGCCAGTACGCCCAGTTCGTCTTTTGTACGTACTTTCACCTTCTGATCGTAGCTGCCCCGACGCATGGCTGAAATGGCGCGGGTCAATTCTTCGAGGGGGCGGAGAAAACGCTGAGAAAGCAGGATGCCGAAGACGATAGCGGCAGCACACGCGCCAATCGCGCCGATGATCAACGCCTGATTTATACGATCCAGATATTCCTGTTCACGGGGCATTGGTACGGGCGGCGACGATGCTGTTAGGGCGACACCCACTTCAACGCCATTGACAATGATCGGCTCGCCCGCTTCGAGGACGTGCGGCGGAACAACATCGCCGATCTTAAATGGCCCATCGCCATATACGATCTGACCGGTCATATCGGCTATAGCGAAGATCTTGGCTGAAAACATTAGATGGTTGGAGAAGTCGTTCGGGAAGGGATGCGGTGGCTGAAAATCTGCGCCATTTTCGGTAAGGAGGGCGGTGTTCTGGCTACCAGGCGAGGGTGTTTCCAGGGTTGAAGAATCGGCACCCGATGTTGCAGGGTCGCCAGCGCCGACAACCGTAGACGAGTTTGAGGATGGGGTTTCCAGCGCCGCCATTACATTGGATAACCAAACATTGACGCCATCCCATGAGTTGTTTGCCTGATAAAAGCTGATGGCGTCTTCAAGAAAGGCATCGCGCGACTGTACCACGCGAAATCGGTCATATTCGGAGAGTGTGGTACGGTAAGCGAACAGACCGATCAGCGCAACGCCAACCAGACTGCTCATGACGAGCGTACCGATCCACTTGAACGTTAGTGAACGGATCATGAGGCCGACTCGGCAGAGTCTTCGGCAAAGGTATAACCGACGCCGAACACCGTTTGCACGTAGCGCGGATTGGACGGATCAACTTCCAGTTTGGCGCGCAGGTTGCGAATATGCACATCTACGGTGCGCTCAACATTCTCAAAACTGTTACCCTTCAGCTTTTCCAAGAGGGTGGCACGCGAAAACACCTGCCCCGGCGCAGACATTAAAATAGATAAGAGTTCAAATTCGGATGGCGTAAGCTCAACACGGCGCGAGCCAACGGTTACAAGCCGCCTATTCACATCCAACACTACATCGCCAACGCGCTGAATTTCGGGGGTGGGGGCAGAGTCGTCGTAGGCGCGGCGAATGACAGCGCGCACTCGCGCCACCAATTCAGCCATACTGAAGGGTTTGGTTACGTAATCATCCGCGCCTAATTCCAGCCCGACCACTTTATCGGTTTCTTCGATGCGCGCGGTCAGCATGATGACCGGAGTTTTGCGCTCTTTGCGGAAGCGGCGCATGAACTCGAAACCGTCCATCTCTGGCATCATAATGTCCAGCAGTACCAGATCAGGCTTTTCGTGGCGCGCCACAAACAGAGCGTCACGACCATTGCTGGCGACAACGGTACGATAGCCATGTTCGCCCAGGTAATCTGCAAGCAAGCGCTGCGCGCTCAGTTTGTCATCTACAATCAGGATGGTTCGCACAGTCATAAAGCCTCTTGCGGGACGGTAATTGCAGGATACAGCAAATTGCGCGAAGGATGGAAGAATTCGCCTATGCACAGCTTAACTCTATCAAGAAGATGTTCAAAAGCTGTTCAGACGAGGGGGCGCGGGGACTTTCGAGGATATTGCCTGATGATAACCTCACCCCTCAATCCCCTCTCCTCAGCCGTGCACGGAGAGGGGAAGAAAGATTGAAGAACGGACGGGTTTGAGGGCGGGAAATTCTGTTATGTTCAAGAAAATATTCAAAAAAACGGACAACGCATGCGTTGTCCCTACGGATGGGTTAGAGGGGAAGCCAGGCGCAGCGCAGCAGGGGTGAGGTCAAGGTCATATCATGTTCAGACGAGGTTGGTCAGGAATAACGGGGTTGAAGTATGATAGTTGTTAGGCGGTGAACATCCGAAAACACACGGGCAACTTGAGAAACATTGATGGCAGCACCTTATTCCCTGACTGATTATTTGAAACAGCACCCGTATTTCAGCGAACAGCGCCCTGAAACGATGGAGCAGATCGCCCAAACAGCGACAGCGCGTACAGCAGAAGCAGGGGAAATTCTATTTATAGAGGGCGATCCGAGCGCGGGGCTATGGTTGATCGAAACCGGGCGGGTGAAAATATATAAGTTGAACCCGAACGGTCAGGAACATATTTTGCGAATACTGGGCGATAACGACACTTTCAACGACATTGGCGCATTAGATAACGGCGCAAACCCGGCAAACGCGGCGGCGTTGAGCGATTCAAAGTTCTGGATTGTGCCCACGCAAACATTTCAGCAGCTTATTCTTCAAGACAGCAAATTTGCCATGCGGGTGATTCAACTGCTTTCGCGGCGGGTTCGCGGGCTTGTCAGTCAAATTGAAGACCTGACTCTGTACTCGGTCACGGTTCGGGTGGCGCGGCTGCTGC
>CAZBPB010000155.1:0-8593 GCA_964493565.1 uncultured Pleurocapsa sp.
ATTCCGAGCTGGAGCACTGTAGACGAGCGCCTGCAAGAAGCGCCCTGGCACACAGTGGATACCGATGGTGACGGTAACGCCGAGCACTATGGCACGCCATACCAGTGGGGCGCGAACGTGCTGGCTTACAACACCGATGTTTTCGGTGATACCCCGCCGACAAGTTGGAATGTCGTGTTTGAAGAGCAAACGCTGCCCGATGGCGAGAGCAATTCCGGACGCGTGCAGGCTTACGACGGCCCCATCTATATCGCCGATGCGGCGCTGTATCTGATGGCGAACAACCCCGAACTAGGAATCACCAACCCCTATGCGCTGGATCAAACCCAGTTCCAGGCGGCGCTTGATCTGCTGCGCGGACAGCGTGAACTGGTTGGTCGCTACTGGCATGATGCCTTCATTCAGATTGACGACTTCACCAATGAAGGTGTAGCAGCATCCAGTTCATGGCCGTTCCAGGTCAATCTACTTCAGGGCGCTAGCGAGCCAATTTCCAGCGTAATTCCTGTTGAAGGTGCGACTGGCTGGGCAGATACCACCATGATGCATGTCAATGCCCCGCACCCGAATTGTGCCTATCTGTGGATGGAGCACTCGCTAAGCCCGCAGGTTCAGGGCGATCTGGCTGCATGGTTTGGCTCTGTTCCTTCAGTACCCGCTGCTTGCGAAGGCAATGCATTACTGGGTGAGTCCGGCTGTGAAGTCAATGGTTTCGGCAACTTTGATCAGATCGCTTTCTGGCGTACACCGGTCACTGCCTGCGGCGATGATCGTGGCGATGTGTGTGTGCCTTATTATGAGTGGGTGACGAACTATATTGCGGTGATTGGCGGGCGTTAATTCGCTGAACCGCTTGCCGCAGTGAATCTTCGCGGGCGCTGCTGCCAATGGGCCAGCGCCCGCATTTTGATGAAGGCAAGAATACTTCAAGAGGTATGAAACAATTCGGGATCGTCCCCTCTCTCCAGGGAGAGGGCAAGGGTGAGGGCAAGCATGAAGCAGTACAAGTTATGGATTAACAATACATGGACGGACAGCCTTGACGGAACCGTCATGCAGATTGAAGACCCCGCCACCGGCAAGTCAATTGCCGAAGTGGTAAATGCCAGCCGCGCCGATGTGAATGCGGCAGTGGCGGCTGCACACGAAGCCTTTTACGATGGGCGCTGGTCGCGCTTAACGCCATCAGAGCGTTCATTTGCTATCTGGCGGCTCGGTGATCTGCTGGAGCAGCATAAAGAAGTATTTGCCCGCGCTGAAAGCGACAACACTGGCAAGCCCTATGAATTTGTCAGCCTCGGCGCGGATATGCCATTTGCAATTGACAACCTACGCTTCTTTTCAGCCGCCGCTCGCGATTCGCACGGGCACACCGCAGGCGAATACGCTAAAGGCTTCACCTCGGTCTATCGCAAAGAACCGGTTGGCGTTGTCGGGCAAATTACGCCCTGGAATTACCCGCTGATGATGGCCATCTGGAAGATCGGCCCCGCGCTGGCGGCGGGCTGCACAATTGTCTTGAAACCCGCCCCATCTACGCCGATCAGTACGCTGATGCTGGCGGAATTATGCGCTCAAGCCGGCATCCCGCCCGGTGTGGTGAACGTGGTCACAGGCGGTAACGAAACCGGACAGGCACTGGTAGAACATCCCGATGTACGTATGGTCAGCCTGACCGGTTCTACCGGCACCGGCAAGAAGATCATGAAAACCGCCGCTGATACCCTGAAGCGCGTGCATCTAGAACTAGGCGGCAAAGCGCCATTCATCGTGTTTGACGATGTGGATGTGGAAAATGTAGCCGCCGTTGCCAGCCTGACCTCAACATTTAACACCGGGCAAGACTGCACCGCCGCAACCCGCGTGTACGTAGAACGCAGCCGCGCCAATGATGTAATCGAAGCGGTGGTCGAAGCCATGCGTGGAATCAAGGTAGGTCGCCAGTACGAAGAAGGCGTAGCCATGGGGCCGCTGATTTCCGGCACCCAGCTTGAACGGGTCAAAGGGTTCGTTGACCGCGCTAAGGCAGCAGGGGCAACCATTCTGACCGGTGGCGAGACGCTTGACATGGGCGGCGGCTATTTCTATGCCCCCACAGTGATTGTGGATGCCGACCAGAAATCTGAAGTGATTCAAAGCGAAATCTTCGGGCCAGTATTAACCATTAGCACTTTCGATGCTGAAGAAGAGGCACTGCAAAAAGGTAACGATGTCCTTTACGGTCTTGCAGCCAGCCTGTGGACGCGGGATATTGGTCGCGCCATGCGCCTGAGCCGCGATCTCGAATTTGGTACAGTATGGATCAATGACCACATTCCGTTAGCCTCGGAAACGCCGCACGGCGGTTTCAAGCAGTCCGGCTTCGGCAAAGACCTGTCTGCCGAGTCGGTGAATGACTACCGCATCACCAAGCATGTGATGATCAAGAATGCGTGAGCCATTTAATCACGGTTTCGGCGCGGGCAACCATTAATACCTGCCCATAACACAAAGCCGGAGTATGCAAGTGGTTTCAAGCATGAATGAGCAGCAGCACAGGCTAAACGAGGAAGGCCGCACCATCTGGGATAGCAAAGCGGCCTTCTGGGATCAATTACATGGCGATAGCGGCAACTTTTTTCACCGGGCGCTGATCGCCCCGGCAGTAGAAAGATTGCTCGCTGTAAAACCGGGTGAAAAAGTACTGGATATTGCCTGCGGCAACGGTGCGCTAGCGCGCCGGCTTGCAGAATTAGGTGGGCTGGTTACCGCGGTAGATTTCAGTCCGGCATTAATCAAAGCAGCACAAAAGCGCGGTCAACCATCGGGAGAAACGATTCATTTTGCAGTTGCTGATGCTACTGATGAAACCGCACTGGTAAATCTGGGTGAAAATAGCTTTGATGCAGTGGTTTGCACGATGGCGCTGATGGATATACCGGTGATTGCGCCGCTTTACCGCGCTGTCACCCATTTGCTGACGCGAAACGGCCGTTTTGTGATAGTCACCTCGCATCCGGCCTTTAATTCCAATTACCCGATCTTTTTCGCTGAAGATGCTGATATTGAAGGTCAGCGTGTCGCAATCAATGGCATTAAGATCAGCAGCTACCTCTATATGCCTCCAAGCAAGCAATGTGGTGCGCCGGGTGAGCCAGAGCCACATTATTACTATCACCGCCCGATGACTCAGCTTCTTGGCGAGGCATTTGCAGTAGGATTGATGTTGGATGGTCTTGAAGAACCGGGGTTTCCCCCCGAAGGCACCGACCCGAACTGCCCGCTGCGCTGGGTTAGTATGCCGCAAATACCACCCGTTTTAGCGGCACGTTTCCGTATGGCGGGTTAATGCCTCGCCTTCTATCGTACCTATACGAGTAACTATGGACTCCTCACCGCAAGATCGCTCTATCGCCGTTCGTTTCAGCAATGTTTCACGCCATTTCGGGACGGTACGCGCCGTTGACGACGTATCTATGGAAATCTATGACGGCGAATTTTTCTCCATGCTTGGCCCTTCGGGTTCTGGCAAAACCACCTGCCTGCGCATGATCGCCGGGTTTGAACAGCCAACCACAGGCAGCATCCGTTTGCACAACAAGGAAGTTGCCGGTGTGCCGCCATTTGAGCGTGATGTAAACACTGTGTTTCAGGATTACGCGCTGTTTCCCCACATGACCGTTGGCGATAACGTCGGCTACGGCCTGATGATTCGCAAAGTACCGAAAGCTGAACGTGAAAAACGGGTCGGCGCCATGTTGGAACTGGTGCGTTTACCGGGCATGCAAAAGCGCAAACCTTCGCAGCTTTCAGGTGGTCAGCGGCAGCGTGTAGCCCTGGCGCGGGCGCTGATCAATCAGCCGGGGGTGCTGCTTTTAGATGAGCCACTGGGTGCGCTTGACCTGAAATTGCGGCAGGAAATGCAGTTCGAGTTAAAGCAAATTCAGCAGCAAGTCGGCATCACCTTCATTTACGTCACCCACGATCAGGAAGAGGCGCTGACCATGAGCGATAGAATCGCTATCTTCAGTGCTGGAAAACTAGAGCAGATCGGCACGCCTACGGATGTTTATGAACAACCCGCATCAGCTTTTGTTGCCAGTTTCGTGGGTACATCCAACCTGTTTACAACTGTCACCGCGCAGAGTCTCACAGGCAATGACCAGACCTTCACCGTAAGGCCGGAGCGTATTCAAATGCTGCCGGTTGGCTCGCCCACACTGCCAGGCGCGCGCGCGGTGCAAGGTGTTATCAAAGATATTGTCTATCTAGGCATGAATACCCGCTATCTGATCGAAATTGAGGGCGGCATGATGGTGATTGTGATCCAGCAAAACCGCGATTCCGGGCATTTGGGCGCTCATTCGTCGCGTGGCGAGCCAGTTTTGCTGGCATGGGCGTTGGACAGCGAACGCGCCGTTCACATATAGCGTGTACCCATGACGGTCGTTCAACCCCTTCCCAACACGCCTGAAACTTCGCGCCCGCCGATGCCTAGACAAAGCATCTGGCGGCGAATATCGTCATTTTTCTATCGCCATCCAAATCTGACTTTATTCGCGCTGCTTTCGCTGCCCCTGCTGTGGTTGCTGGTCATTTATCTCGGCTCAATTGGCGCCATGCTGACCCAAAGTTTCTTCCGACTGGATCCGTTCAGCGGCAGAGTCGTTCGCGAATTTGGGTTTTCTACCTATCAAGCCCTCCTCACCCCCGCCAACATTGACATCATTTTACGAACGGTGTTCATGGCAGCAGCAGTAACTATTGCCTGCGCGGTCATCGCTTTTCCGCTGTCGTATTATTTTGCACGCTACGCCTCACGGCGCACGCGCAGTATTTTGTATCTTGGCGTGATGCTGCCCCTGTGGTCAAGCTATTTGGTGCGCGTCTATGCGTGGAAACTGATTCTCGCTGATGAAGGCATCATCTCGTGGGTTTTTAGCACACTTGGTATTCGCGGCGTGCTGGATGCAATTCTGAGCATTCCAGTGATCGGCGGGTCTTCGCTGTCGTTCTCATTCCTCGGCATGTTCATCGTGTTTGTGTATATCTGGCTGCCCTACATGATTTTACCGGTCACGGCATCGCTCGAACGGGTGCCGAAGTCGCTGATTGAAGCATCCGGCGATCTTGGCGGGCGACCGGGCACCACCTTCCGTAAGGTGATTTTGCCATTGGCGTTTCCGGGCATTGTCGCCGGGTCAATCTTCACCTTCTCACTTACATTAGGTGACTACATCATCCCGCAAATCATCGGCAACTCCAGCTATTTCATCGGCGGCGCGGTCTACACTTTCTATGGCACCGCCGGAAACATCCCACTGGCAGCCGCCTTCACCGTAGTTCCCATCCTGATCATGATCCTGTATCTGCTGGCTGCCCGCAGGTTGGGAGCGTTCGATGCACTCTAACCACACCGGGACCCGCCCATCATTAGGGCTGAAGATTGCGGCAATGGGCGCGCTGGCATTTCTGAATGTGCCGGTGTTGATCATCATCCTGTATGCCTTCACCATTGAAGAAGCCGCTTATACCTTTCCGCCGCCGGGCTTAACTACAGAATGGTTCGGCAAACTATTCACCGAACGTCCGGATTTCTGGCGCGCGCTTGGTTTATCCATTCAAGTGGCATTGATGGCTACGCTGATCGCCATGATTTTAGGCTCGTTGATCGCCTTCGCTTTACACAAGCGCAGCTTCTTCGGCAGAGAGTCAATTTCGCTGCTGATCATCCTGCCAATCGCCCTGCCCGGTATCGTAACGGGCATCGCCCTGCGCTCATCCATGAGCCTTATGGGCGTGAACTTTACTGTTTGGACGATTATCATCGGGCATGCCACTTTCTGTATCGTCACCGTCTTTAACAACGTGATTGCGCGCTTGCGGCGAACACAACATACACAGGTTGAAGCCTCGATGGATTTAGGCGCATCGTCGTGGCAGACCTTCCGCTATGTCATTTTTCCGAATATCGCAACCGCGTTACTGGCTGGCGGTATGCTGGCATTTGCCCTGTCATTCGACGAAATCATCGTGACCACCTTCACCGCCGGGCAGCAGCAAACCCTGCCTATCTGGATTTTCAACCAGCTTCCCCGCCCCCGGGATCGTCCCGTTACCAACGTTGCCGCGATTGTGGTCATTGCTATCACCTTCATTCCGATCCTGCTGGCCTACCGCTATACCAGCAGGGTTTCCGAGACATAGGTAAATAAAAACGGGGACATCAGATGATATCCCCGTTTTTCTTCTCTAAGCTGCGATTAACGCATTGAGCGAACCTGGAAGGCGAAGATAATAGACATGATTCCAGCGGAGATACCCAGGAAGCCTGCCATCCACAAAATGCTCAGGAACGCGCCGTCGCTGGAATTGAACAGCATCAGGCCGCCAAACAATACGAGCAGCACGCCAACAATCAGACTGCCCCATGTCCATCTGTAGCCAATGCCATTGGCATTGCGCCAGCCAGCGAAAATACGCACGATGCCGGTGAAGATGAACGCAAACGCGAGGAAGAAATAGATTATTTGCAGCGTTACAGCCCCGGCGATGACCGGGCGAGTCACAAAGACAATGCCCGCAAGAACGCTGATGACCCCGGTGAAAATGAACCATCCCCATGGCCCCTGTCGTCTTACAATTGCCGTGATCACGTCAATGATGCCAGACACAATCCACCAGATACCAACGAAGATCACAAGGTTTACCCCTGTGATGACCGGTTGGGTCAGTAGCAGAACGCCGATGATAATGGCAGCGATACCCCATACCAGCCACAACCACCACGAACGCTGAATATCGCTCTTTACAGCCTGCGTGCTCATTGCCGTTTCAGCCATGTTGAAACCCCTTTTATAAGCGAACCCGTTAACCTTCGTCTGAATTTTAGTCCAATGCCTTACGCCTTGCTACAAGTCCACAAGCGACCCAACAAATAATTCACGCCTGCTGAACGAATTCTGAACATCTGCTCTCTATATTTCGGGATGTTCATATTCGGCGCGGCTTAACGCGCAATAATCGAAATCTCCTGGAGAAAAGGTATCGTTATGAAAGTGCGACAATTTGCAGGTGTCTTTGTGGCATTTGCGTTAGGGCTATCGAGTGTCAGTATCGTTAACGCCCAGGCGATGACAACCATCGTTTTGAATGATGATTCCATCGAGGTAGCAGGCGAAGGCGTAACCGTAGAAGGCAGCCGCATCACCATTTCCGAAGCAGGATCCTACAGTCTTAGCGGCATACTGAACGACGGACAAATTCTCATCAATGCGCCGGAAGATGCGCAGGTAAACCTGATCCTTAACGGCGTGACTATCAACAATTCAACCGGCGCGCCGATTTATGCACAGGAAGCCGGCTCTATTCTGATCACGCTGGCAGATGGCAGCGTAAATACCCTCAATGACGCGGCAGCCTACGTGTATGCCAGCGCCGAAGTAGACGAGCCGGATGCAGCATTATTTAGCGATGTTGATCTCGTCATTGAAGGCAGTGGCAGCCTGATCGTTATGGCGAATTATCTGGATGGCATCAGCAGCGACGACACCCTTACCATTCAAGGCGCTCCAATCATCACCGTTTTTTCGCTGGATGACTCGATTCGTGGCAACGATGCCCTTACTATCAGTGGCGGCATCTTCACCCTAACCTCTCAGGAAGGCGACGGCTTAAAATCCAGCAATGACGAAGAAAGCCTGATCCTGATTGAGGGCGGCAGCTACGTGATCAACGCTGGCGATGACGGTATTCAGTCTGATTTTGATTTCACGCTGAATGCTGGCGATTTCGAAATCACAGCAGCAGGCGATGGAATCCACTCCGAATACAATCTCACCATCAACGATGGTCGTGTCAATATTCTGAACTCGGAAGAAGGTATTGAAGGCGCGTTCATCGTGATCAACGGTGGCGATATTCGTACCGTCTCAACCGACGATGGCATTAACGTATCTGAGCCGGATAATGCAGCGACGACTGTCGAAACTGTATCCGTCGTGGCAGCCACGTCCACGCGCCCTGAAGGATCCCGGACGGGCGGTAATTTCCCCGGTGGCATGATGCAAGGCGGTTTCGGTGCCAACTCAAACAGTCCGTATTACCTGCACATCAATGGCGGCAGCATTGTGGTCAGTGCTGAAGGTGACGGTCTGGACTCGAACGGATCCATCGAAATGACTGGCGGCGTGGTCATCGTCAACGGGCCAACTGCTTTCGGTAATGGCGCGCTGGATTATGACGGCACATTTAATATTAGCGGCGGTTTGCTAGTTGCGGCGGGCAGCGCCGGAATGCCACAGGCGCCGGGCGACTCATCCAGCCAGCTCTCAATGCTGATCAATTACGACGCGGCGATGAGTGCAGGCACGCTGGTTCATCTGCAAACCAGCGAAGGCGAAGAAATCCTGACCTTCGCGCCCGCCAAAACCTTCCAATCAGTGGTGTTCTCTTCGCCAGAACTTGTTACGGGCGTGACTTATGATGCCTACTACGGCGGCACGTCCGATGGTACGGCAGCCGATGGTCTGTATGCAGATGGCGCGTATACCCCCGGCGATCTGTTCAGCAGCATCACCATCACCGATACGGCATCAGTCGTCGGGCAAATGCG
>CAZBPB010000156.1:0-8593 GCA_964493565.1 uncultured Pleurocapsa sp.
ATGGCGCTGGCGGCAGGATAGGTTTTGATGCGCTTATCCAGCGAGTCGTGCAGCGTGAGCATTTCAATCATGGCACCGTCGGCATCCACCAGCGAAATGGCTATTGCAGCGCTCAACAAAGCTGAGAGCAGGGTATCCCATTCTTCTGATGTGAATCCGTACTGGTTCATCGCAAGACTCTTTCCCGCAATTGTCGAATACTCTTGATTGTAGTGAGTTTCATGTGTGTAAACGATATTTTAGGGTGAGGGCAGGTTATCCTAGCCGGCTGCGCCATGGTGATAAGACGAATTATCGCTTTATGCGGGCTGAAAAATGGTATGCTCTGCATGATTATCAACGCCTGTGGCAGCCGTCACCAAACGATAATTTAACTTCGCCTGTAAGGACGAACGATGGCAAAGAAGTCAAATAAGAATCAACCTGAACGCCCGTATGACCCGCGATTTGACGACCCCAATGAATTTGGGATGGACGATCCTTATTCGGTATCGGCGGCAGTACCAGCGCCAGAGCGCGGTTCGTACACCTCAAAAAGCAAGCAGCCGCCGATGAAGTCCAGCAGTGAAGGCGGCTGTCTTTCGTTGATCGGCGGGTTCTTTCAAGTGGTCATCAACGCGCTGCTGCTTTTCTTGCTGTTTGCGGCAGTAGGGTTTGTGATCGTCATCGGCGGGCGGGCATTGGGCGTGATTAAACCACCAGTACAAGCTGTTGTGCCGACTCTGCCGCCGCTGCAAATTGCTGCGCTGCCAACGCAAGCCGCGCCGGTAGAAGCTGCGGTTGCAACGGACGAAAGCGGAGTTACGGGCGAGACGGGTGTAGAAGCTGATACGTGCGCTGATCCGGCAGGGTGGTGGGCATCGGTTGCCGGGGATTACGATACGGTCATGACGGCCTTTGCGCTGGCGTATTATGCGCCGGGACAGCCGCTTGCCGATGTGGTGGCGGCGGCGCAAACCAGCCGTGACCGCGCCGCAGATCAGCCGTTTGATGACTGCATCCTGGGAACATGGCAGTCGCTGATGGATGCTCTTGATGCCCAGCTTGACGCGCTGCGCACGCTGGAGGCAGGCGACCGCGCGACCGCATTTGCGCGTTCTCAGGAAGCGGCAGCGCAGTTTGCCAGCGTGCTGGACGGGCTGTGGGAGCAGGGGGTAGATACGGGCGCTGGTTCGGCGATTAGCGCGGGCATACCACGCGGCGGCACGCCTGATTGTGAGGGACTGGGCGCGTGGTATGCGCAGCTTCAACCGTTGATTGAAACGTTCAATACTTCGGTTGTGCCAGTCGTTGATTTCCTGAACGCTAACCCCGATGACATCGCCCGCGCACGCGGGGAAACAGTGACCCTTTACGGCAGTGTTCAGAATATGAGCGCCCCATCCTGCGCGGAACTGGCGCAGCAGGCAGCCGTTGATACTGTGAACAATTTCTTTCAGGCAGTAGATTTCACTTTTAGCGGCAACCGTACTGGCGCAGCCGAGCCGGCGGTAAATTACGCGCGCAGCGCTGTGCTTCTGGACGTGTGGCTGCGCTGGCTTGGGCTGACAGCAGGATAGGCCGCTCTCATTCCCTGACGCCTTTCTCACGCAAGGGGACAGAAGACGTTGAAGTTTTAGGGGGATTTTTCAAGAGTCACCCGCCTCTCATTCCCCTCAGCCAGAATATTCGCTGAGGGGCGGAAAAATAAAACGCTGTACTCGCCTCGCTCTTTAAGCTCCCCTACGTATCTCCTATCCCGCTTGTCATACGGATGAACTACGCGCATACTATCGAAAATAGTGATTTCGTTTATGAAGCGTTAGGAGACGGTAAGATGTCCCGAATTCGACCCGCTGCTGCCATCCTGATACTGGTCTTATTAAGCTGTTTTGCCATTGTTCCTATGGTTAGCGCGCAGGCGGCGACGCTGGTTTACGGAGATGCTGTAACTGGCAGCATTGGCGCGCAATCACCGCTGGGGTTGTACACCTTCACCGGCTCTGCCAATGATCACGTTACAGTTCGAGTGATCGGGATTACACCGGAATTAAACCCTGCAATCTCTCTGCTTTCGCCCGCGCAGCAGCAGTTGATGGCCAATGACGATGATCCGTTTTCGCCGGATGGGTTGGATGCGCGGATTACGGTCAGGCTGCCCACCGATGGCACCTATACCATTCTCGTAAGTGGTTCGGGCGCCTCGTTCGGCGAATATTTAATTACGCTGGACGGACGATCATCGGAGGGCGTGAACGCGGTTTTGCCGGGCATCACCGTTATTGCCGATTTTTCGACCAGCGCGTCGCCACAGTTCTACTCCATTCCAGCAGATCCAGGGGCAACCCAGATTCTGCGGCTTTCGCCAGAACCGCTAGGTTTTGCTTTTGCAGCCGAAGTGCGTGATCCAGCAGGCATGGTGATTGCCGCAGTGAACAGCCTGCCCTCGGTACAAATCGCGCTGTCACCCGCTGCCGGGATGTATGAAGTGGCACTGCGACCGATCAGCCCGGAAGTGGTGGGCGGAGTGCAGATGACAGTGAGTGGCGTTGGCGAACCGCAAGTTGTGCCGACCGCATTTCCCACGCTGCCGCCTCTACCTACCGTTCCACCGCTGCCAACGTTAAATTTGACGCCAACATTAGTGCCCACGCCAACTATCTGCATGGTGTTTAGCAACGGCGCGGTGAACGTGCGCTTTGGCCCCGGCACCAACTTTGACATCATCGGCGCGCTGCTGCCGGGACAAATGCTGCCCGTATTTGGCCTCAGCCCGGATCGCATCTGGTATGCGGTGAATTTCAACGGGGTTCAGGGATGGGTTTCCAGCACAGTTTCTTTCCTAACCGGCCCATGCGCGAATTTGCCGGTGCTGGTTTCGCCGCCCACGCCAACGCCGCTGCCAACCACACCCGCGCCAACGCTAACGCCAACCTTCGTGTTCTCAACGGCTACAGCAACCACGATCCCGCTGCCAACAGCTACGGCTACATTTGTGGAGCCGGTGCCGCCGATTGCCACGATTGTGCCGGATCAGACGTTCAATTTCGGGATCGTGTACAACGAAGTGCGAACGTTCACTGAAGTGATAACTTACCCCGGTCAGTTCCGCGACATCATCAACCTCTCAGTAGCTGATTTTGGCGGGTTCTCGTCGCTAACTTTCAACCTGAATTTACAGTGTTTGGGCAACGGGGCAATGGAGCAAACTTTCTGGGGCGTTGGGCAGCCGTCGCAGGAATGCGGTACGCCTCTGTCAGTGGTGTTCACGCCGGATAGCAATCTGGTGCCAATTACGGTAGCGAACGCCGGGCCAAACCCGGCAAACGTGCAGTACACGCTGACGATTGCGCCCGGTCCGCAGCCGCGGTAAAGAACCCCTCAACCCCTAACCCCTTCTCCCACGCAAGCGGGGAGAAGGGGGATTAAAGACCCTCACCCCGACCTGATGGTCGTGCCTCTCCCGTGATACGGGAGAGGGCGTGTATGACAAGTATTGTGGTTAAGAAAGAATTGGGTTTGTAGCGGGAGGAACGGACACGCTGTAGCGCGTCCCTACAGGTCGGTTATTTCGGGTACTTGTTCGTCTTCATAACGTTCGATAAGCACACCAATCACTTCCATAAGCGAAGCCAACGGATGATCTTCGTCCTCACCTACTTCATCAATGAGTTGATCCAAGATTTCAACGAGGCGTTCGTATTCGGCTTCGGTGTGGGGTACATATAGAACTTTTTGAACGGATGACCAACCATCTTCAGCCTGGCGAACAATTACGTCCATCGCCATGAGATTATTCCTTCCACTTGCTTACATCATATTCGCTGTGCGTTAATACAGCACGAATATAAAGCTTTTGTCTATTGTAATGAATTGCAGCAATCAAACGCACCTTATTGCCACCAATATTGAATACTGTAAGTTTTCCCACCTGATCGGCGTTGGGAAATATTGCTCGAAGTTCTGCGAAATTTTGAAATGAATTTGTCTTTACCCTTACATACCACTGTTGTAATGCAGATTTAGTATCTGGATGGATTAGAGCGAATTCATTTAATCGCTTACGGGTGATGATATGCATAATTAGCCCAGATCATGATCCGTCTGGCAGAGTTTCCAGAATTCTTCGGCGGTTAGGGCTTGGGGTGGAGAAGCGATCATTGCAATAAGTCTCCGTGTGTCTTTCAAAATTTTAGCATGGGATTTAGATGAGGTGGGATTTTCGAAAAATTTATCGAAAAACGATGATTTATCTCTACTGCGCGGTTATCGCAGCGGCGCGGTTGAGCCGGCGATGAGCTACGTCCGGAATGCTGTACTGCTGGATGTGTGGCTGACGGCAGGATTAGCTGAACACAAGGCGGGCGGCCTCCTCACCGCCCGCGCATGACTCGGTATTAACCTTCCCCCACACCTACACCGCCAAGTTAAACAGCATCCCCGCCACTTTGGTATCGTAGTTTGCCAGCGCAAGGCGGACGGTGGCGGTGAGCTGGTAGCTGTCGGTATAAGGCAGGTAATCCACGCTCACAGCGATGCGGCGGCGGTAACCCACCACCCATCCGGGGCGATAAACGCACAGCGCCGATCCGCGATCATTCGGGCCTGCGCCCACTTTGCCATCGGCTTCGGTCAGCGGAAATTCGGCGGAAACAACCACCGGCGCGCCGTCCATGTAGCCGATTTGCCCCGTGAGGACGGTGGCTTGTGGGCCAACTTTGTCCATCGTCAAAAATTCAGGCATCGCCAGCAGTTTGGCGTAAGTGGCGGCATCCACGATCCAGATGAGATCGGCGGGGCGCACCGAATAGCGCGAGTCCAGCTTGAAGCGCGCTCCCCGCAGCAGCGCCAGCGTAGGCGCGACATTGGCGGCATCTACCTTGTTAGCCGTATTTGTGACCAGCGGCAGTTTTCGCAACCCATCGAACGCCAGATAGCGATCTGTGCCAGACGGCGCGGCGTGATCCTTATTGATGTTGCCGGTGGCGGCGGTGGTAGTATCGCCATTCAAGATCACGTTGTCTATCGCATCGGTGATGGCGCGCACGGCCTGTTCGCGGTACAGGTTAAGCACCGGAACTACCGCGTCTTCGACCAGTTCGGCGCTAAAGCCGACGCGCAGCGCCAGCTTCTTCGCGTTCAACTGCACCTTGCCGCTGCCGATCTTGCTATCGGGGATCGGGTTGCCACCGCCAAGGTTCAACTGCGATTCATCCGAGGTTTCGGGCACAAAGTACACCGATGGATCAGTGCCTTCGGTGGGAACCTTGAAGGGATTGGACGGCTGCTCAATGCCTGAAAGCAGCGGCATGATGGTATTTTCCAGACGAGCCTTGCGCCAGATTTGCGCGCTCCACAGATCGGGCACCCATTCGTCGCCAAAGCCAGCGAGCGTGCTGCGGCTGAGTTCGTCGGCTTTGATACCGCTGATGCCGGACTTATGTATCTTGTGTGCCAGCGCGTTGGCGTACCGCTCGCTGACGCCGCGAAAACTTTTGGTGTGGCGCAGCAGCAGATAGCCATGCAGCAAATCGAGTTCATCGAGACGATCAAACTCGCTGCCGACCTCGACGCGGCCTACACTGGCCTCGCTTACCTGAACAGGCAGGCGCTTCAGAGGCGGGGTGATCATGTTTTCGGTCATTTCATTCTCTCCTTCTAGTTCCAGTTTTTCTAAGGACAATCCAAATTGGTGATATGCCGCTTTAAGGGTGCGAATATCGGTGCGGCGCGGTTCGGCAGGGGTGGGCGTGAGGCTGCCCTCAACCACCGGCCAGCGTTTGATGCACCCGTCATCGCCGACTTCGACCAGATGCGGCAGGCTGCCAGACGACCATCCCAATGCGCCGCGCTCGATCAGATTGAGGACAGCGCGGGTGTATTTGTGGTGCAGGTCTAGCTGTGCTTCTGCCCACACGCCGGTATCATCTGGCGTAAGGGTGTCTATCGCGCCGATGACCGACGATTTCACAGCATCATCCAGACCGTGGTGATAGAGTGCGGGACGGCATTCATACCATTCCAGCGCCAGATCGGTTTCGGGCGTGAAGTATTCGCCCTGTAGATCGCGGTGGCGCGAGTCTCCCCACACCACCAGATAGCCGCCAACGCGGCCTTCGCCGAGTGATTTCCCGCAGCGCGTGTTGGTTTGAAACATGGTTTTTATCTCCTTTCGATACGTCCTCACCCTCAATCCCCTCTCCGTTACATGAAGAGGGGAGGAAGAAGGACGGACGGGCAAGGCTTGAGTTCATTTCAGAATCCACGACATGCACAAATTGCCTTCAATAACCTCACCCCTCAATCCCTTCTCCGTGCACGGGAAGCTAAACGAAGTGCAGCGGGGTGAGGTTTACAAATTGCACAATGATGAAATACGATCACGCCTCACCCAAACGGAATCAGTTCGATGAGTCGAAGTTTTATTTGCTCTGTCTCCGCAGATCCGCACGCGGTATCCCTTCGTGGTGCAGACAGGGACAGCCATTGTGTTGTTAAGGTGCATAAGCCGGTGTATCAGGCCCATTAGATTCAAAATAGCACACTTGTTCTGCTTATGGGTATCCAAACTGCCAACAATATGGCTGCAAAATTCTTCTCTCGAAAAAACCGTCTGGCGGAAGTCGCACGGGAAAACACTTTGCGCTAGACTGATCGCAAATCAGGATGCAAAAAAATGGGTCACATCAGTTTTGAAGTGTCTTATGCCAGCGCCCTGTTCATCGAGCGGCTGCGGGCTTTCGGGCGGCTTGGGAAAATGCTGCACAACGGCATTGATATTGTGTTGTTTGAGGCTGATACCGGAGAAAAGATCAGCGTTCATTTCATTGACAGCGCGCTGCCGCTGTACGAAATCCGTCATGTGCTGGCGGATAATCAGGCACAGGGGATCGCCACGTTGTACATTTTGTGGGCAGATATGATGCTTCCGGCAGATGGTCAGGTATATATTGCCGATGATTGGATGGAGGCGTTGTACACATTGTATGACGGCAGCATCTATGCCTTCGAGATTATCGAGCAAGAAGCCTTCTTATTTCCGGTGCATTTTCGCGGCGACGGGCTGCGTCGTAAAGCAGAGTTCGGAACAACAGTGCGCTTTGCAGCCCTACAAACCCGCGAGACAACAACCTATCTTGCAGGGTTGCAAGGCACGTGGCTGATTGCAGACTTTGGCGGAAAATCCGGCTATGCCCATGATGCCGCCCGCGAACATGGGGCGATGGCTGTATTGAGCGAAGATTATGCCCTGATGGGACTATCACAGGGGGCAGCAGTGGCAGAGATCAAGGCGGCCTACCGGCTTCTCGCGCGGCGTTACCATCCTGATTTGAATGCGGAGAGCGGATCATCTGAGGCGATGCAAAAGCTGAATGCGGCCTATGCGCGCTTATTGGCGCTGACGGAAAAAGAATAAATACTGCACTCTGCGCATAAGGGGCATTTCTGACCCTTCCCCGCCTTAGCCATGTAGAGCATGCCCGTACAAGGGTGCTGCAAATTACACCTTGAACGCCGGTTTTGTGAGCGACGGTAAAAATTCATCTTTTGTGGATCGCCCTGTTTCTCGCTAAGATTCATGGGCTTTACTTGCAGTGCTTTGATCTTTTGTGAGAGTTTTTACGTGAAGAAACTGACCGGTATTGTGGCGCTGTGTTTCATCCTACTGCTTGGTCTTGTCGCCACCGCTCAACAACCTGAACTTAGCCTCGAAATTACCGGTGTGAATACCACCGGATTTCCCGAAGTTCTGATCACCGCCAATGTATACGACGCGCTCGGAC
Source organism: uncultured Pleurocapsa sp. (assembly GCA_964493565.1). Taxonomy (GTDB): domain Bacteria; phylum Chloroflexota; class Anaerolineae; order Aggregatilineales; family Phototrophicaceae; genus Flexifilum. Next base: position 7,764 of record CAZBPB010000156.1, read on the forward strand.
AGCCTGTGCCCGCATTGGATACGCTGAACTTTGCGCTTCAAGGCGATCTGGCAGCCTACTGCCCGATCAGCGCTGTTGAAAACATCAGCGACGATAATCTGGCCTTCTCAACGATACTGGTGATTGATGTCAGCGATTCGATGGCAGGTACGCCGCTGGAACTGGCAAAGGCCGCCGCCCGGCGCTACGTGGAATCGCTGCGTCCGGGCGACACAGTGGCGCTTGTCGCCTTCGCCAGTCAGGTTGTGCAAGTACTGGATTACACCGATGACCGGGATGCCGTGTTAGCGGCGATAGACGGGCTGCAGATTAGCGGGCGCACCGCCCTATATCAGGCAGGTTTTGAAGGAATACAAACCGGTGCGCGTTCACCACACCCGCGCCGCGCAATGATTTTGCTGAGCGATGGCAGCGAATATGGTGGGCTAAGCACCGTAACCCCGGAAGACGTGGTAACAGCGGCGGTTGTGAACGGTGTGCCGGTGTATACCATCGGACTCGGCTATGGGGCTGAGCGTTCATTTCTGGAGACGATCTCTGAAGCGACGAACGCCGAATATTATGAATCGCCCACGCCTGACGAACTGACCTCGATCTATGAAGGGTTGGCCGCTCTGCTGACCAGCCAGTACGTGATCACTGTCCACTGCGATTTGCCAGCAGATGGCACGGAGTATCCACTGATCCTGAGCGTTCAAAGCGGCGATGCCAGCACCAGCGCGCAAACCACTCTTCGCGCGCCTGTACCGGTACCCGTAATCAATATGATGCTGCCCGATGAACCGATTGACGCGCCAACGACGCTCACCTTTGAGGTGCTGGCAGATGAC
>CAZBPB010000157.1:0-3141 GCA_964493565.1 uncultured Pleurocapsa sp.
CGCCGCCCAGTATTCCGCTGGTACTCGGCGTTGGTGGGATTGAATGGGCGGCGATTGCCGCTGGATCGCTTGCGTTCCTGATTCCGGCAGTGATTCTGACGTTCGCTCTTCGCAAGCACCTGCTACGTGGGGTGACGTTCGGCGCGATCAGGAAGGGCTAGCATGGCGACGATCATTCTAGAAAACGTTGAAAAGAAATTTGGCGATTCTTACGCCGTAAAACCGCTAAACATGACCATCAACAGCGGCGAATTTGTAGTGCTGCTTGGCCCCTCTGGTTGTGGTAAAACCACGACACTGCGCATGATCAGCGGGTTGGAAGCGGTGACCGGTGGCAGCATCCGCTTTGATGATAAAGATGTGACCTGGCTGCATCCCAGCCAGCGCGATATTGCCTTCGTATTCCAGTTTTTCGCGCTCTATTCGCACATGACTGCGCGGCAAAACATTTCTTTCCCTTTGCAAGCGGCGGGGCTGCCCAAAGCCGAAGTGGCGAAACGGGTTGAAGAAGTGGCGACTATGCTGCGCATTCGTCATTTGCTGGATATGCGACCGGGTAACCTTTCCGGCGGCGACCAACAGCGTGTGGCGCTGGCGCGGGCGCTGGTGCGGCAGCCCGCTGCCTTTCTGATGGATGAGCCGCTGGGCGCGCTGGATGCGGAGTTTCGCGAGACCATGCGCGCCGAAATCAAGCGCCTACATATCCAGCAAAATGCGACCACTGTGTATGTGACCCACGATCAGGTGGAAGCAATGGCAATGGGCGACAAGATCGTGATCATGTCGCGCGCGGAAGTGCAGCAGGCGGGTACGCCGGCAGAGGTGTACTATGATCCTTCAAATCTGTTCGTAGCACGCTTCATCGGCAGCCCCGGCATGAACCTGATTGAGGGCGATTATTCCAGCGGGACAGTACTGCTGCCCGGCGGTAATGTATATCCCGTACCCGATGCATGGCGCAGCGTAGTTGAGGGGGAACTTTCTACAAGCAGTAAGGTGATCCTTGGCTTTAGGCCAGAAGCGGTGGTTGTTAGCTCTGAAGGTAACTTGAACAGTGTTGTCTATGCTGACGATCTGCATGGCGGTTACAGCATGCTGCATCTGGAAATGCCGGATAACAGCGTCATCCATGCGCGTGTTAGCCGTGAATTCAGCTATCCAATCGGCACACCCTTAAAGTTCGGTATTGAGCCGCAGATGGTGCGCTTTTTCAACCCTGAGACAGAGAAAGCGATACGCCTGATCGGGGGTGAAGCATGAGCAATATCCAACTTGCAAATATCACCAGGCGCTTCGGTGATGTGACCGCGCTGGATGACATTAGCTTGACGGTGAATGATGGCGAATTTTTCGTGTTGTTAGGCCCAACCGGCGCAGGCAAAACAACAACCCTGCGGGTGATCGCCGGCCTTGAGAAGCAGAATGCCGGACACGTGATCTTCGATACCTATTCAATGGATAATGCCCAACCTGCCGATCGCGACGTGGCCTTTGTGTTCCAGCAGTATTCGCTGTATCCGAACATGAGCGTGTACGACAATCTGGCATTTCCGCTGCGTTCGCCGCTTCGTAAAACGCCAGAAGCCGAGATTAAGCAGCGAGTGACGGATGCCGCCGAAAAGCTGCGTATCAATCACCTGCTAGAGCGCAAAACGGCACGACTTTCAGGTGGCGAGATGCAGCGCGTATCTATTGGGCGGGCGATTGTTCGTAACCCGCGCGTCTTTCTGATGGACGAGCCGCTCTCCAATCTTGATGCCAAACTGCGCGAATCTTTGCGTGTCGAGCTAAAGCACATTCAAAAGGTACAGCACAGCACGACGGTATTTGTGACGCATGATCAGATCGAAGCGCTGACGATGGCTGATCGCATCGGCGTATTAGATCATGGGAAACTGCTGCAAGTGGGTACGCCGCAGGATATCTATGACCGCCCCGCAACGACGTTTGTGGCGCAGTTGGTGGGCGCGCCACGTATCAATTTACTGCGCACCGACCGACACAATGGCGCGCTCAACATTATTCACAGCGATTTGACTTTGCCAACGCCAAATGAGAACTTGCCGGATGACCTGCTGTTGGGCGTGCGTCCCGAAGATGTGCGGCTGGTCAATGATGGGAAGTTTGAGGGCGTGATCATGCTAATCGAGCCGCTGGGCGTTGAAACCATCGTACACATTCGCAACGGTCAGCAAACGCTGTTGAGCACAATTGCTGGAAATGCACGGGTGACCATTGGCGAGGCGGTACGCTTCAATGTGTCATCTGATCGGATTCATTATTTTGATATGGACGGAAAACGGATATAGGCGCCCTTATCCCTACTCTCCCTAAGGGTGCGAGGGTGAAAGCAAGGGGTGCGATTAGCAAATAACCATTTAGCTGTTCGCGCTTATCAGGGAAGGAATGAGGACTAAGAAATGCGTTTTGGGGTGAATGCGTGGGTTTGGGTTTCGCCGCTCACTACTGAGGAACTCAAAAATCTTGCGCCGAAGGTGAAGACGATGGGGTTCGACTGGTTTGAACTTCCGCTGGAAGTGATCGGCGATCTTGATCCTGCTGAAGGCGCGGCGATTTTGCGCGATCATGATCTGGGCGTGAGCGTGTGCGTGGCGATGGGGCCAGATCGTGACTTGATCCACCCTGACACTGCGATCCGCGAAAATGGTGCGGCCTATATTCGCGAGTGTATTGACGTAGTGCAGGGGTTGGGTGGCGCAAACGTAGTTGGCCCGATTTACGCAGCTGTCGGGCGGGTATGGCAGCAAACAGCGGATGAACGGGCGCAGGATGTGGATACGCTGGTTGAGCAGTTGAGCGGTCTTTCGGCTTATGCTGGAGATCATGGCGCAGTGATCTGTATTGAGCCGCTGAACCGTTTTGAAACCAGCTTTCTGAATCTGGCATCACAGGCGATTGAAATTGTGGATCGCGTGAATCACCCGTCTTGCAAGATCATGCTGGACACGTTTCACATGAACATTGAAGAAAAGTCGTTAGGCAAAGCGATTCGCGACACTGGCATTCACCGTCTGGCACATTTCCATGCCTGTGAGAATGATCGCGGCGCGCCGGGCAGCGGCAATGTGACCTGGACGGAAGTGGCGACTGCGCTGAAAGATATTGGCTATGATGGGCCAG
>CAZBPB010000157.1:3151-8448 GCA_964493565.1 uncultured Pleurocapsa sp.
ATCGAGTCGTTCACGAACAAGGTGAAGAGTATCGCCCGCGCGGCTGCCATCTGGCGCTCATTTGAGCCTTCGCAGGATGCGTTGGCACAGGGTGGCGTGCAATTTTTGAAGCAGTTGTTGGCGTAAGTGAGTTATAAGCAGGAACCTGCTTGTGGCATGCATGGAATGGATAGGTCTTACCTTTTGACCTTTCAATTTCAACTTCAGTTTATTTGAAGGGCGAAGCAATGAAGCCGAAACGCAATTATTACTGGACGGCGATTAAATGGCTTGGCGGTACCGCGATCATTGCGCTGATTGTTTGCCTGCTTTCTCCGTCATTGATCCAGTCTCTGGATGAAGACGTGCAAGAGCAGGTGCTTGTTCAGGCGATCCCGTTCTTTTCCGCTTTTGTCGCTATTTTGATGACCTATATTCTGATCATTGTGCTGCTGATGATCAGATTTACCGGGAAGATACCCCATCGTATTTATCGGCCTGTAGATATGCTAATTACGATTGGCATCATCAGCGGAATTGTGTGCCTGTTCCAGCCGTTCATCTTTGTAGCCTTCCGCTATGGCTTTCAACTGCTGCTGCTATCCACACTGCTGTTCATCGTTTGGAGCCACATCGTACCACGCAAAGCAAAAGTAGATGCGCTGCTGCCTGTGGTTTCGCGGGTGGCAACGATTGCGGGTGCGATTGCGGCAATTGCCGTGTTTGCCACGCTGTTCCTGACGACGTTGGAGGTGAACAAGCCCGTTGAGCCGTATGGCATTCGCCAGCGCCTATGGAACAGCTATGACGACACGCAGAAGGCACAAATTGCTGCTGATAAAGAAAATGAATACAACACACAGATTGTGCCATTTCTAGCGGTACTTAGCCTGTGGCCTGCGGCGCTGGTCTTCTTCAGCGTGCGTGGGGCAATTGATGGATGGCAGCTTCGCAAGGTGAAAACTGTACACGGGCATACTATAAACGAAGGGCGCGAAGGGATGTTATTCGACGGGGCGGGGTAGACCTTCGTTCCTATCCCCTCTCTCAGCGCAGGTAATTCCAGCAGAAAATAAGTAAGCGAAAGAGAAGTCGTTTAAGGAGAAAATAATCATGGCAAGACCCGTAACGCTGTTTACAGGCCAATGGGCAGATTTAACGCTGGATACACTGGCCGGGAAAGCCAAAGAAATGGGCTTTGATGGCCTTGAACTGGCCTGTTGGGGCGATCATTTTGAGGTTGATAAAGCGCTTTCTGATGATGCTTATGTGCGTTCTCGCTGGGATATTCTGGAAAAACATGGCTTGAAGTGCTTTGCGATAAGCAATCATCTGGTTGGACAGTGCGTGGCTGATGCCCTGATAGATGAGCGTCATAAGAGTATTTTGCCACCTCGCCTATGGGGTGATGGCGATCCGGAGGGCGTGCGCCGCCGCTGTGCTGAAGAAATGGAAAATACTGCTGCCGCCGCTAAGAAATTTGGCGTCAAGGTGGTCAACGGTTTCACCGGAAGCCCGATCTGGCATTTGCTGTACTTTTTCCCGCCAACCACCGATGAGATGGTGGATAAAGGCTATCAGGAATTTGCGGATCGCTGGATGCCGATTCTGGAAACCTTCAAAGGGAATGATGTCCGATTTGCGCTGGAAGTGCATCCCTCAGAAATTGCTTATGACATTTACACCGCAGATCGCACGTTGAAGGCACTGAACTATCACCCGGCGTTTGGGTTCAATTTTGATCCCAGCCACTTCATTCATCAGCAGTTTGACCCGGTGGCTTTCATTAATGCCTATCCTGATCACATCTTCCATGTTCATGTGAAAGACTCGAAAGTGACGCTGAACGGCGTATCCAGCATTCTTGGCTCGCACATTCAGTTTGGCGATCATCGTCGTGGCTGGAATTTCGTTTCGCCGGGGCATGGCGACTTGAAACTTGACCCGATGATTCGCGCACTGAACCGCATCGGCTACAACGGCCCGCTTTCAATTGAGTGGGAAGACAGCGGCATGGATCGCGAATACGGCGCGACAGAAGCGGTGCGCTGGGTGAAAGCTGGCGATTTTACGCCGTCGAATGTGGCTTTTGATGCTGCGTTTGCGAATGAGTAGAAGCGAAGTCCAGAGTGTCAGGTGCTGAATGCTAAGTTAATAGCGCATTCTGAGTCTGATTATTGGTTTCTTCAATCACAGGGATTTCGGAACTTCTTACTCAGAACTTTCAAGTGGCCTTAAAGGATGAATGAACATGACCGAAGATGTTGGTTTTATTACAATGGCAGGCGCAAAGGCTGAAGGCGAAGCGCCAACAATAGGTATTGGTATGTTAGGGTATGCGTTCATGGGTAAGGCGCATACTAACGGCCTCAAGAAACTACCTTATATGATGTATCCGCCGGTGGCAGTTCCCAGATTAGTGGCGGTGTGCGGGCGCAATGCCGAAGCCACCGCAGAGGCGGCTAAGCGTTATGGTTACGAAAAATACTATACCGACTATCATCAGTTAATTGCTGATCCTGATGTACAGGTATTTGATAACGGCGGCCCGAATGATGCCCATGCTGCGCCCACGATTGCGGCAGCGCAGGCAGGAAAGCATGTGTTTTGCGAGAAGCCTCTTGGGCGCAGTGCCGAAGAATCGGCCTCGATGCTGGAGGCGGTGAGGGCTGCTGGCGTGAAACATATGGTGGCTTTTAATTACCGCTTCGTTCCGGCAATTGCGCTTGCGAAGCAGTTGATCGAAAGCGGTAAGCTGGGGCGTATTTTCCATTTTCGCGCGGTGTATTTGCAGGAATGGATCATTGATCCGAACTTTCCGAAAATCTGGCGTCTGGACAAGTCGGTGGCGGGCAGCGGGGCGCTGGGCGACCTTGGCGCGCACGTGATCGATCTGGCGCGTTTTCTGGTGGGTGAACCGAAGAAGGTGATGGGGATGACCAAGACCTTCATTGAAGAACGCCCGCTTCCTGATGGCAGTGGCATGGGTAAAGTAGACGTAGACGACGCTTTTGTTTCACTGATGGAATTTGAGAACGGGGCGCTGGGAACGATTGAGGCTTCCCGTTTCGCGCAAGGACGCAAGAATTACAACAGCCTTGAAATTAACGGTGAAAACGGCTCGATCCAGTTCAACCTTGAGAGGATGAACGAACTAAACGTACTCTGGGCGAACGAAGAACCAAAAGAGACGCGCGGTTTCCATAACGTGCTGGTCAGCGAAAGCTATCACCCATTCTGGAGCAACTGGTGGCCGCAGGGGCATATCATTGGTTGGGAGCACACTTTCGTACATGAGTTCAATCACTTCTTTGAAGCGATTCTTGGTAAGCACGAAGTTGCTCCGTACGGCGCAGATTTCGTAGACGGCTATCGCAATTCAGTGATCTGCGATGCGATTGTCAATTCTTCGCAAAATGGTCGGCAGGTGGACATCAAGTACGATTATTAAGGCAAATCCTTCAAAAACCCTCGCCCGCAGCGCTGCGGGCGAGGGTCTACCAAGGCAGTTATCTATATTGTTCGAATCATACCTACAGCCCTCAGGGGAGGGGATTTACTCTCGCTTGCTATAAGTAAATATATAGATCGCGTTTATGCGTGGTACTAGCAGTTTATCCCCTTTCTGATTTACCCTAATCACTGTTAGCTTTCACTTTGCAACCGACTTTTTGAGGTCATCATGACCGCATCGTTCGCTACATTTCTGGGCAGCGTGCGCGATTTACCGCGTGCGTTTTCTTTTTCATCGCTGCTGGCTGGCCTGCTGGTGGTTGTGGTGGTGTTTTCCGGCCCGGTGCTGATTGTGGTACAGGCTGCCACAGCAGGCAACTTAACTGAAGCGCAATCCGCCTCATGGGTGTGGGCTGTGGTGATTGGCTCCGGGCTGCTCAGTATAACCATGTCGCTGTGGTACCGGATGCCGGTAAAGGCTGCATGGTCTACGCCCGGCGCCGTATTATTGATTTCAAGCCTATCGTTTTACAGTTACGATGCCGTGATTGGCGCTTTTGTTGTGGCGGCTATCGCCACGATTGTATTGGGATTGACTGGCTGGTACAGCCGCTTGATTGGCCTGATACCTAACGAAGTCATCATGGGTATGCTGGCGGGGGTGCTGCTGCGCTACGGTACCGGGCTGTTTGCGGTGCTTCCAGAGAATACGGTGATGGTGGGGTTGATGATCATCGTGTTTTTTATCCTTAAGCGGGTGAACTTCCGCGCACCCACGCTAGGCGCACTGGCGATCGGTTTGCTCGTTGCTGCGATCAGTGGTCAATTGAATTTTCCCGGTATATCCCTTGCGCTTACTCAACCCGTGTTTACAGCGCCAACATTCAGCATCGAGGCTATTTTAGGGCTGGGACTGCCGTTGTTTGTCCTGGCGGTGACGACGCAGGATGCATCGGGATTGGCAGTGTTAAGGAATTACGACTACGAAGTGCCGATAGACGGTGTCTTAAAATTTACGGGTACAGCCTCACTGCTGCTGGCACCGTTTGGCTGTCATGGCTTAAATCTGGCGGCAATCACGGCGGCCATGATCGCCAGCCCCGAAGCCCACCGTGATCCGAATAAGCGCTACAGCGCGGGGGTTTCGGTTGGCCTGTGGTATTTACTCTTAGGGACTTTTAGCGCGGCGGCGGTGGCTGCGTTCACCTCGCTGCCTCCGGCTATGATTGCGGCAGTTGCAGGGCTGGCAGTGCTTGGTGCGATCACCAGTTCAACGGCTACCGCAGTGCAAAAACCCGATACCCGCGAGGCGGCCGTGGTTGCGCTGTTGTGTACAGCAGCAAATTTCAACCTGTTTAGCATCGCCGCGCCGTTCTGGGGATTGGTGTTCGGGGTGTTGGTACACGTTATTCTGAATGGTCGCCGCCCCAATATCCCCCAAAATGCGGAAATAGAAACCTCCTGATAGCGCAGCTTTTGGGCTTATTTTGTGAGACATATCAGGCCAAATGGAACGATCACGACGAAGGATACGTCATGGTTGTGATGTGTTGTGATTCCTCAAAACTGAGAGGCAGCCTGTGAAGCAATTCGTGCGGACTATTTTCTTGATACTGGTAATTTTGGCGGTTAGCACGGTAGCAGCGTTGATAGTGTTGTTTGCGATCACCCGCCCATCGCTGCGGGTGGCGTGGCAGAGCTGTCAACCGGAAACGATGCGCTATGACAACGGGAGCTATTGTATATCGGTGATTGAGCGCGAAGCGGATTTATCTGGTTGGCCGCTGTACGTGGATCGACATTATGCGATTGTGGTGGCTCCGGGCAACCAGACCGATTACGGCCACATGGTGGACTATAGTTTC
>CAZBPB010000158.1:0-8435 GCA_964493565.1 uncultured Pleurocapsa sp.
GGAATGAGGGGTGAGGTTATCATCAGGCAATATCCTCGAAAGCCCCCACTCCCCATTTTCCCAACCGCTTGCGTTTATCGTGGGAAGAAGAGAAACTCGGCGGCGATGTCATTTAGGCTCAAAACATGCTTAAAAATTTCTATCTTGTATGTGCCATTATTGGAACCATTATTCCGTGGCTGTTTTTCACTCACTTTTTCAGCACAGAAGGGGTCAATCTGCCGTTGTTTCTATCCAGCCTCTTCGCCAATGGCGCGGCAGGCGGTTTTTCGGCAGATGTTTTAATCTCGATGCTGGTTTTCTGGGTATGGTCGTTTATAGACGCGAAACGTCATCATATTTCCCGCTGGTGGCTTGTACTGCCTGCCAGTTTTCTGGTTGGGCTGTCACTTGCTCTGCCTCTCTATCTCTATATGCGCGAGGTTGTCATCAGCGCCCCATCCAATGAACAGCGTAATACCCTTCCACCGGCTGCATAGCGGCGCGTTCACTGAAGCTGGATAACATGCTGCTATGTGATATTTTTCAAGGAGAATAATAATGCTTTATGGAACGCTGCTTCATCCTGAAATATTAGGCATTCTGGGCACCGCCGGTCATGGCTCACGCGTCCTTATCGCCGATGGCAACTATCCATTCGTCACCGGTTCTTCACCTGATTCTGAGATCGTCTATCTCAACCTTGCGCCCGGTTTGCTGACCGCAACTGAGGTGCTAAAAGTGCTGGTCACTGCCATCCCCATTGAAATCGCCGATGTGATGGAACCATCTGTTCCGCCGGAACCGCCCATTGTGCAGGAGTTTAGAAACATACTCCCGCAAACTGTCACCATCCGCAAATTGGAACGTTTTGCCTTTTATGAAGCCGTCCGTTCGCAGGATACCGCGCTGGTGATCGCTACCGGCGAACAGCGCATTTACGCCAATATCCTGCTCACTATCGGCGTCGTCCCGCCCCCTAGTGTCTAGTGGCTTTAATCCCATGATTGTTATGCGCCAAATACGCTGTGGGGCGAGCCGTTGGCTTGTCCACAATAAACTAAAGGCATTATTACCAACCTACATTACCAGTGTTTGCTACACTCCGTAACAAAGTGGTATAGTCCACTTCACCTATGTTTGTGCTGGCGAATGAGATGAGCGAAACACCTGAAGGGGCTGTTCCCATCTATTTGCATATTAAAGAACAGCTTCGCCAATCTATTATTTCCGGCGAGCGTTCCCCTGATGCCCGTATGCCTTCCGAGCGCGTGCTTGCGCAGCGTTATGGCATCAGCCGCATGACCGCGCGTCAGGCGTTGCGCGCGCTGGTACAGGAAGGATATGCCTACACCCGCACCGGCAGCGGCACCTTCGTTCATCCTGCGCCGATCAAACAGCAGTTGCAATTGCTGACCAGTTTTAGTGAAGATGCTCGCAGTCGGGGCGTGTCCGCGCGCAGCGAGATATTGAGCGCAGAAATCGCCCCTGCCTCTGGCGAAGCCGCCCTCCGTTTATGTGTGAAAGATCATGCCGAAGTCGTCACCCTGCGGCGCCTACGCTACGTGGGTGAAACGCCAATGGCCATAGAAACTAGCCACATTCCCTACCGCCTTTGCCCGGAAATTCTGGCTCGTTTCGACTTTCGCAAAGAGTCGCTGTACCGGGTACTTACCGAAATCTACAATCATCGTTTCGCATGGGCAGAACAAACCATTCTTGCCCGGCCCGCAACCCCTGAAGAAGCAAGGCTTTTGGGCATTAAGTTGTCTATGCCTGTGCTGGCGATGCTCCGTCTCACCTACGATTCCGGAAGCCAGCCCGTAGAATTTGTCCGTTCGATCTACCGCAGCGATCAGTATCAATTGCATACAGTATTACGGACACAAATAGGGAATGTAACTTTTGTTCCGCCAACCGCACAGGTCTCGTTACAGCGTATCGAGACGCTTGAAGGAAAAGTATGACCCGCCCTCTATATGTTGTAGGTTTGATGTCCGGCACCTCGGCAGATGGAATTGACGCCGCCCTATGCGAAATCAGCGGCGCTCCGCCTTCGCTCAATGTGCGCATGCTGGCGGCACAATCCACACCTTTCCCGCGTGAATTTCAGCGCCTCATCCACGAACAGGGAACGCAGGCAACCAGCCGTATTGACGCGCTGGCGCGATTACACTTTGAACTTGGAGAACGCTTCGCGGCAGCCGTCCTGTCACTTCTCAATGCAGCCGGGTATTCCCCGCAGCAGGTAGATTTGCTCGGCCTACATGGGCAAACTGTCTGGCACGAGATTGATTCCAGCGGCAAGGCGGTTGCCTCGCTGCAAATTGGTGAAGCGGCAGTTGTCGCCGAACGTACCGGCATCACCACCATCAGCAATTTTCGTTCCCGTGATATTGCCGCTGGCGGGCAAGGCGCACCCCTGACCAGCTACATTGATTGGCTGCTGCTGCGCCACCCTACCCACTGGCGCGCAGTACAGAATATCGGCGGCATTTCTAATGTCACCTTGCTTCCCCCGCAAAGCCTGCCCGATGCTCTGCCCATCGCTTTTGATACCGGCCCCGGCAATGCCTTGCTTGATGAAGCCATGCGCGCGCTTACGTCCGGCGAAAAAGCGTTTGATCTGGATGGGGCGATGGCCGCTGGCGGTCATTTCGATGAAGGCTGGCTCGGCGAGCTGATGGAGCATCCCTATTTCCAGCGCCGCGGCCCAAAGTCCACCGGTCGCGAATTGTTCGGCCCGGAAATGGCAGTAAGTCTGGTCAACGAAGGTCGTGCGCGCGGGCTGTCCGATCAAGACACGCTAGCTACCCTAACCGCCCTCACCGCTGCCAGCATAGCTGACGCCTATCAGGCCTATGCGCCGGTCATGCCCCGCGAAGTCATCATCGGCGGGGGCGGCGGGCACAACCCTACGCTGATCGCCATGCTGCGAAGTTTTCTGCCCGGTACAGAAATTCTCTCCCACGAAGATGTTGGCATGGATACAGATAACAAAGAAGCGTTGGTCTTTGCCGTTCTTGCCCATGAAAGCTGGTTTCAACGCCCCGGTACGCTGTCTGCCCTCACCGGCGCATCGCGAGCAGCCGTACTTGGCGACATTACGCCCGGTGAGAATTATCGCGAACTTTTGAGTCAGACCTTAGTTATCACTATCAACACATTACCTGAACCACAACTATGATTACTGAAGACCGCAATCCCCACTCTCAATTGCTAGACACGCTTTTATCAGAAGACATCTGCTATCTGATGAATGCCGAAGATGCCAGCGTTGCCGGCGCGGTACAGAATGCCATCCCCGCAATCGCGCAGGCGGTTGACCGCATCGCTGAGGGTATGAAAGTCGGTGGCAGGTTGATCTATGTCGGCGCAGGTACCAGCGGGCGGCTCGCGGTGCTGGATGCTGCCGAGTGTATTCCCACCTTCGGTATTGAACCCGGCATTGTAATCGCCTTAATGGCAGGCGGCGCAGACGCTTTCATTCGCCCTGTCGAAAACGCTGAAGACGACGCCCTTGCCGGAGCAAATGAACTGCTAGCACTAAACCTGACTCCGCATGATTCAGTGGTTGGGCTGGCGGCCAGTGGCAGAACCCCTTATGTCCTCGGCGCCATTGAAGCCGCGCGCGAAAAAAACATCCTGACTGTAGGCATTTCCTGTAACGCCCCGGCAGTCCTGCTTGAAAAAGCTGATATTGCCATTCCGCTGCTCGTCGGCCCTGAAATTCTGACTGGTTCTACCCGCCTGAAAGCAGGTACCGCTCAGAAAATGGCGCTGAACATGATCAGCACTGCTGTCATGATCAGGCTGGGATTGGTCTACGACAACTGGATGGTCGGGCTGCGCGTAACCAATCAAAAATTGCTCAATCGCGCGCGTCGTATCGTCGCAGATATCATTCCGGCTGATCTTGTCACCGCCGGTCATTTGCTGGAAGCAGCTAACAACGATGTGCGTACCGCCATCCTTATGGGTCGTTTCGGCTTAAGCGCCGCCGAAGCCGCCGCGCTTTTACAGGCTCAAGAAGGCAATCTACGTGCGGCATTGGCTGTCGCCAGCGCCAATCAAATTGGTACTCTGGGGAACACCACCCCTTAGCTACATCGTAGTCTTAGAGGGTTTACGGAGGAGTAAAGATGAGGCGTAATTCGCGGTACCAGTGGATGTTTGTCGCATCCGTCGTTGTCTTTGCGCTCATGGCGTTTGCGCCAGTTTACGCGCAGGGCACCACCATCACCTTTTTGACCCCGCCTTGGGGCGTCCCGCCAGATGAAGCAGCGCTCAACGCGTTTCAGGAAGAAACTGGCATCACCGTCGAAATTCAGTCCGTGCAAAGTGCTGACCTCTTCAGCCGCGTACAGGTAGCAGCCGCTTCCGGTCAGCCCGCCGCCGACGTCATCTTCCTGACCGAAGAAGCCCCCTCGAACATCGTTGCCACTGGCAACATGATGTCTCTCAATGACCTCATCGCCGCCAGCGATTTCGACCTGACCGACTTTGAAAAGGTTGATTTCTGGACAATGGATGATCAGGTTTACGGCATCCCCACCTATCTCCAGTTGGTGATGATGGACTACAACGCGGCAACGCTGGCGGAGGCAGGTTTCGATGCTGCCCCCACCACATGGGATGAACTGACCCAAATGGCGCAGGCCATAAAGGAACAGGGTATAGACGATTACCCGATTGCTTTTGGCGCCATTGACTGGACATGGTATCTGATGGCGCTCTCAATGGGCGACCCGATGTTTGACGAAGAGTTAAACCCCGTCTTCGCTGACGAAGGCTCGCAGGCACGCCGCGCTATGAACCAGCTGCTCAGCTATTTCAGCGAAGAACTGATCAGCCCTGAAATTCTGGCTGGTTCCATCACCCAGCACCCGCTGTTCTGGAGTGGCACTGGCGTTTTCCATCAAGGCTGGCAGGGTTCTGTTGTCGTGGGTAACAATGCCGAAACCTCGCAGCAGGCGCCCAACGTTGAATACCTGCTGCTGCCTGATGTTGGCAACACCTGGAGCTTCCCTGCCTCTATCGGTATCGGCGCAGGCTCGCCCAATGCAGATGCCGCGTGGCAGTTCATCCAGTGGTACGTTGGTGAAGAAAATCAGCGCGCCATCTTCGATGCTTTTGGTCTGTATCCGTCTCGCACCTCAGTGTCCTCAGCCCTCAATGATGAAGGTCTGATCTCCGGTTATGACACCATCGTGGCCCAGAGCGAGCACGTTAACGAGCTGCCCCGCTACGCTATCTGGTGGGGTCCCTTCACCGATGTAGTCAGTGAGTCCATACTTCAGGCTGCACAGGCGGGCGGCAGTGGCGACGACGTAGTCAACGCACTTGCCGAAGAATGGAATGCGTTGAAAGACGAATACGGCGGCTAGTTTTTAGATGTGATGCCGTACTTGCGGGGAGATGATCGGCGTATCGTCTCCCCGCTCTTTCGCGCTGCGCTCTACCTGTCTCGTATGAAAGGCAAAAATTCCTATGACCATGGCGCGCGACATTATTTCCTCAAAAAAGTTCTTTGTCATCGTCATGCTCGTCCCGATCATCCTGCTTGTCGCGCTGCTTGTGTACTATCCCGCAGTAGATACCTTCGGCACCAGCCTCACTAACGAAAACCTGCGTATCCGCCGTCCTCCAGAATTTATCGGTCTCGAGAATTACACCAATCTGCTCAACAATGCAGAATTCTGGCAGGTATTGGGTCGCAGTTTGCTGCTGGTAGTTATCATCTTGCCGCTTGAAACCGCCATCGCTTTCGCGGTTGCGCTGCTTCTAAACGAGAAATTTCCGGGGCGTGGCCTCGTGCGTGCGCTCGTCATCATCCCGTGGATGGTGCCGCCAGTGGTTAACGGCTTCTTATGGGGCTGGCTCAATGGCGAGTACGGCGCGCTAAATGGCCTACTCTATCAATTTGGGTTAATCAGCGAATACCAGTATTGGCTGCGCGATCCTTACGCGCAGGTCTTTTGGGTAGCAGTTGTCCATTCATGGACGCGCTTTGCGTTCCCTATGATCATTCTGCTTGCTGGCTTGCAGGGCATCCCCGATGATCTCTACGACGCTGCCAAAGTAGATGGCGCGGGAATGTTCTCGCGGCTGCGGCGCATTACCGTGCCAATGCTCCTTCCTTCGTTAGCTGTCGTACTGGTGATCGAGTTCATAGCCGCTTTCCAGATTTTTGATGTGATCTGGACGCTAACTGCCGGCGGTTCTGCCGGCGGTGCCATCAACCCGTTCACCAAAACCCTGATGATTTACAACTACGAGCTAGTCTTCAGAGATTTACGCATCGGCCTCGGCGCGGCGCTCTCATATCTGGTTCTCTTCATGTCTTTAGGGGTCGGCCTTGTGTTCATCACGCGGCTTTATAACGAAGGGATTAAGTCGCGATGACCACCGCATCGCCAGCCCTCCCCTACAGCGCCTCTGCCCCGCCAAAACGCGACTGGCGTAAAATCGGGCGGCTCATATTCCTCTACACCTGTTCAGCCATCGTCCTTTTCTGGTCGCTTGCCCCGATTTACTGGGTGTTCGTCTCCAGCATCTCCACGCGCACCGAGCTTTATGCGCGTCCCTATAAAGTCTGGTTTCCATCCGAGCCTACGCTAGAACATTACGTTGAACTATTCACCTCCGGTGCGCAGTTCCGAGACGGGGGATATTCGCCCACCGCTGGATTGATGGGCGCGGGGCTTCGCAACAGCCTGCTCACCAGCACCATCTCCGCCATCCTGATCACCATCATTGCCACCGGCGCAGGTTTCATCTTCGCCCGCATCAAATTTCGGGGCAAAGGTTTCCTGTTCTACTTTGTTATGCTGCTCATGCCCTTACCTATCTGGGTTTCACTTATCTCGCTCTTTTTCCTGTTCTCGCAAGTCGGGTTGATTGATACTATTCAGGGACAGGTGCTGCTCTTTATCACCTTCCTCATGCCGCTATCCGTATGGCTCATGTCCACTTTCGTGCGCGATATTCCCTCTGAAATCGAAGATGCTGCGCTGGTAGACGGTGCCAATCAATGGCAAATTCTGTTCCGCATCATCATACCGTTGGCTCGCCCCGGCATGGTCGCGGTCTTTCTTGTCTCGTTTATCTCTGTCTGGAATAATTTCCTGATTCCGCTCATCTTCACGCGTACATCAAATTCACAGCCGCTCACCGTAGTGCTCACGCTGTTCATCGGGCAGTACGAAGTGTCGTGGGAAAGCATGGCTTCGGCGGCAGTATTGACCATGCTTCCACCGTTCTTGATGGCGCTCTTCTTCCAACGGTATCTGGTGCGCGGCCTCAGCATGGGATCGGTTAAATAAGTAATGAGCATTGAAGCAGATTTCGCACAGCAAAACATCGAAGCCTTACTCGAAGGCATGACCCTTGAGGAAAAAGTGGGACAGTTGTTCCTGCTCGCTTTTTCCAAAAATCGCGCCGATGAAGCGCAGGTCTTAATGCAGCATCATTTCGTCGGCGCGTCGTACGTCAGTAACGATAATGTGCCCGACGCCGCCACCGCCGTTGAACTCCCCCGCCGCCTGCAAGGCTTTGCAGCCAGCACCCGCCTCCGTATCCCCCTGATTTTAGGCGTAGATCAGGAAGGTGCATGGAGCGTACTCACCGGCGAAAGCTGTCCCGGCCCCGGCAACATGGCACTTGGCGCAGCCCATGATCCCGAAGTTGCCTACCGCATGTACCGCCTGATCGGTGAAGAGATGAGCGCAGTGGGCTTAAATACCATCTATGCCCCTGCCGTTGATTGCAACTCCAATCCGCGTAACTCGATCATCGGTATGCGCTCGTTTGGCGAGCCGCCCTCGCTGGTTGCAAAAATGGGTGCTGCCGCCGTCCGCGGCGCGCGCGATGGGGGCGTCCTCACCACCGTCAAGCACTTTCCCGGCCATGGTGATACCGTTGCAGACAGCCACCGCGATATTCCTCACGTCTCCCGTTCGCGTGAAGAACTGCTCGCCATAGACCTGCTCCCCTTTGCCGAAGGCATCCGCGCCGGCACAGATATGGTCATGACCGCGCACATCATCTTTGACGCGCTTGACCCCATATCCCCCGCTACGCTCTCACCACGCATCCTCAACGGCCTGCTGCGCGAGGAAATGGGTTTTGACGGCGTGATCCTCTCTGACAGCATGAATATGCAGGCTGTGAAACGCTTCTACCGCCCTGCCGATGCCGCCATTCGCGCCTTCAATGCCGGTGTTGATCTGCTTATGCTGGCTGAAGAACACTACAATCATAACGCCAGCGCCTACCTTTCCGAGCAGCTCTCGCTGATCAACGCGGTCTGCGATGCTGCGCGTAACGGCGTGATCCCGAAGTATCGGCTAAACGATGCCGTCAGGCGGGTGCTGCTGCTCAAGCAGCGCCTTCAACCAACCAGTTACCAGCCCGAAGCTATCGGCTCGGCGGAACACAGAGCCATTGAACTGGAT
>CAZBPB010000159.1:0-8412 GCA_964493565.1 uncultured Pleurocapsa sp.
TGTTAATTTCGCTGGCGCTAGCGTTTCTAGTTGGCTCTGTGCTGCTGCTGGCGCTAAATGTTAGCCCGGTTGATGGCTTGTCCTCCATGCTTCAGGGTGCGTTTGGCAGCGAAAACGCGATTGCCGAAACGCTGGTCAAAGCCACGCCCATGCTGCTGGTCGGCATTGGTATTTGCATTTCCTTTCGCGGCGGCATGATCAATGTTGGTGGCGAAGGTCAGATGATTGCTGGCGCGGTAGCCGGCGTAACTGTGGCATTGGCGCTTTCTACCAGCCCGTCAATCATTGCCATTCCGCTTGCTGTTCTGGCAGGTTTTGTCGCTGGCGCGTTATATGGCGGTCTTGCTGGCTGGCTGAAAGCCTATTTCAACGTCAATGAAATTCTCAGCACCATCATGCTGAACGCGATTGCCGTTCAAATGATGAATTATTTGCTGAATGGCCCTCTGCTTGATCCCACCGAAGCGGGTGTTAACCATGTCCCCAAAACGGCGCGTATCGCCGAACAACTTCAGATTGCGCGGATTTCAATCCCTTTGCCGGAGGGTGTGGTAGAACTCTTTAGCCTGCAAAATGCCGAATTGTTTGCGCGTACGCGCCTGCATTGGGGCTTGATCTTCGCGATCATTCTGGCGGTTGTCGCCTACCTTCTGCTCTGGCGCACCACCATCGGCTATCGCATTCGCGCGGTGGGCGAGAACGAACGCGCTGCAAAATATGCCGGTATTCGTGTGCGCTGGAATATGGTGCTTTCCATGCTTTTTGCCGGCGGTTTTGCCGGTTTAGCGGGTGTGGTGCAGGTGCTTGGTTTGCAATATCGCCTGCAAACCGATGGCAGTGCCACCGGCTTCACCGCCAATGCGGGCTTCAACGGTATAGTGGTTGCTCTGTTCGGCGGCTTGAACCCGTTAGGGGCGATTCCGGCTTCCATCTTTTTCGGCGGCTTGTTAGTCGGCGCGCAGAAAATGCAGCGTGATCTTGGCGTGCCTGCCGCGCTCATCACCACCATCAACGGCTTGATCGTAATCTTTGCGGTCAGCAGCGAATACTTCCGCGCAAGGCTGGCAAGGCGAAGGGCATTAGGTGGCGGCTCCATGTCCGGCACGCAAACGACCACTTCGCCACCGGAAGCCGTAGAAACCAAAATCGATCCCATCGGGCAGGCGTCTGTATGAATATCTTTGAAACGCTTGGCACTATTTTCACCGCCAGTGTAGCCGCCGCAACTTTGCGTTTGGCGACGCCTTATCTGTTTGCCGCCATCGGTGAAACCTTTGGTCAACGCAGCGGTTTGCTCAATCTTGGCGTAGACGGCATCATGCTGATGGGCGCGTTTTTCGCCTTCTACGCAGTGTATATCACCGGCAATCTGCTGGTCGGGCTGGCAGCAGCCGTGATCATCGGCGGCTTGATGGGGCTGGCAATGGCTTTCATCAGCGTCACCCTCAAAGCAAAACAGGGCATCAGCGGCATCGGCCTGTATCTATTCGGCCTGGGCATGAGCGAACTGCTCTTTCAAACGCTGGTCGGCACGCCCAAATCCATTGAGGGTTTCCCGCCGATCTATATTCCCGGCCTTTCCGACATTCAGTTTCTAGGCATCGGTCAAATCTTCTTCAGCCAGAATATTCTGGTCTATCTGGCATTTTTGAGCGTGCCGGTTTCGGCGTTCATCTTCAATCGCACCAGTTTCGGCTTGAAAATCCGCGCCGTCGGGCAAAACCCTGCTGCGGCAGACGCAATGGATGTCAGTGTTACCCGTATACGTTACGCCACCCAGACTATCGGCGGGGTGATGGCAGGTATCGCTGGCGCGTCCCTCTCGATTGCCCTACTTGACGTGTTTCAACAAAACTTGACCGGCGGCATGGGTTTTATCGCGGTGGCGCTGGTATATTTTGGTCGCTGGAAGCCGTTAGGCGTGATGCTTGGCGCGCTCCTGTTTAGCTTTGTTAATGCCTTGCAACTTCAGATCAGCGCCGTCGGCATTCAAATACCGCCGGAATTTTCCACGATGGCGCCCTATGTCATTACCATCATCGCGTTGATGTTTGCCGGTAAACAATCCGAGCGACCAACTGCGCTGACGGTTCCCTTCCAGCGAGGGGAATAGCTCTTGCAAGATGCGTGTTGGTGTGTGGCAAGACCTTTTAATAGGTCAGGAGGAGATTAGCAATGCGAAAAGGATTACGTTTTCTTGCGGTAGGTGCGGCTGCGCTTGGACTGATCGGATTGCTTCCGGCGGCGGCGCAGGATGACGTGTTTCGCGTGGCGGCGGTTTCGCCCAGCGCGACCAATGACCTTGCTTTCAGCCAGAGTATGTTTGACGCTTTGACCATGATTGATGAGGAAATGGGCGATGCTTTCGAGTTCACCTTCCAGGAAGGCACATTCGTTGTAGATGATGCCGCCGTTGCCTTGCGTGACTGGGCTTCATCGGGTGAATATGATCTGGTGGTTGCTCATGGCTCGCAGTACGGTTCGGTGGTTGAAGAACTTGCCGCCGAATTTCCCGAAGTGGCCTTTGCCTGGGGTACGGACGTGAACACTTTCGATCTGCCGAATGTATCCGCGTACACCGTTGCCGCCGATCAAGGTGGTTATATCAATGGTGTTCTGGCGGCCATGCTCTCTGAATCAGGCAACATCGGCGTGATCGGCCCCATCGAAGTGGGGGATGCCAAACTGTATGTAGATGGCTTTGTCTCTGGTGTTGGTGCAGCCAACCCTGATGCCTCGGTCAACGTCACTTATATCCAATCATTCGGGGATGTGCCGCTGGCAACCGAAGCCGCAACTGCGTTTGTGAGCAACGGTGCAGACGTGCTGACCGGCACCGCTCAGATGGTGGTTGGCCCGATTGGCGTTGCGTTGGAAAATGATCTGTGGTGGTTCGGCACCCAGAGCAGCCAGGCAGAACTTGCGGCTGCGTCTGGCGTTACATTCCAGGTTTATCGCTGGGATGTGGTGCTGCGTGACCTGATCGCTGATATTCAGGAAGGTACGCTGGGCGGCGAAAGCTACGTACTGACGCTGGAAAATGGCGGCATCGAAATGGAAGTGAGCGAATTTACCGGTCTGGATGAGGAAACCCTTGCCACCGTTGAAGAGACCATTGCTTCTCTGACCGAAGGCATTATCTCTGGCGAAATTGTGCCCCTGCCTGAAATGGAAGCGACACCAGAAGCTACTCCCGCCAGCTAGTTGACATTTAGACTGGGGGGAGGATGTTCAATTCATTACGCCTCACCCCTTATTCCCCTCCCCGATGCTTTGCTGAGGGGAGGGGAACAGGTTGACCACCTTGCGCCGTAGGAATTTGCATGTCTGAACTGTCTCGCTCCCTCTCAATTCAAACGTTGGAAATGCGTGGCATTGTTAAACGCTTTCCCGGCGTTGTGGCGCTCAAAGGCGTTGATTTTGACGCGCGCGCAGGCGAAATTCATGCGCTGCTTGGCGAAAACGGCGCTGGCAAAAGCACGCTCATGAAAATTCTCTACGGCCTTTACCAGCCAACCGACGGCGATACCTTGGTCAATGGTCAGCCTGTGGCGATAAGCTCCCCGCACGACTCAATTTCGCGCGGCATTGGTATGATCCACCAGCATTTCATGCTCGTCCCTTCGCTCACCGTAGCCGAAAACGTGGCGTTGGGTATGAAGCTGGATCGCGGCCCGCTGCTGGATTTGAGACAAATTTCAAAATCTTTGACCGAGCTTTCTGAGAAGTACAACTTAAAAATTGATCCGAAACGTCCGATCTGGCAGCTTGCCGTAGGCGAACAACAGCGCGTTGAAATTGTGCGCGCCCTGTATCGCGGCGCAGCCCTGCTGATTTTAGATGAACCGACGGCTGTGCTCACCCCGCAGGAAAGCGAACACCTCTTTGAAGTGCTCAAACAGATGGCAAAAGAGGGACACGCGATCATCTTTATCTCGCATAAGCTGCATGAGGTGTTGGCGATTAGCAACCGCATCACGGTGCTGCGGGATGGCATGCGGGTAGATACCATTCCCGCCGCAGGCGCAACCAAAATTTCGCTGGCGGAAATGATGGTTGGTCGCCCAGTAGTGTTGGAATATAACGTTCCAGCGCCCGTAGAGCAGGGCGCTGTACGCTTGCAAATAGAAGGCGTGAGCGCCATGAGCGAGCGCGGCGATCTTGGCTTGCGCGAGGCCACATTGGAAGTGCGTGCCGGAGAGATTCTGGGGATTGCGGGTGTTAGCGGCAATGGGCAGCACGAACTGGCGGAAGTGATCGCTGGAATGCGGCCTGCGGTTAACGGCAAAATAATGATCAATGACGTAGTTTCTACCAACGCTTCCCCGGAAACACTGCGCAAACGCGGCGTGGCTTATATTCCTGAAGAACGTATGCTCGATGGCGTGGTTGGTAAATTCACGGTCGCTGAAAATTATGTGTTAAAGACGCATGGCGAAAAAGGATACGCGCGCGCCGGTTTGTGGATGAATATGCGCGCGGTAGCCGAGGCCTGCCGCAAAGCCATCCGTAACTATGAAATCAAGACTCCGGGCACAGATACACCGATCAAGAATTTATCCGGCGGCAACATCCAAAAGCTGGTGATGGCGCGAGAATTGGCTGAAAACCCCGGAATCTTGATCGCCGCACAGCCGACTCGCGGTGTGGATATTGGCGCAACCGAATACATTCACCGCCGGCTGCTGGATGAACGCGCAAAAGGGACAGCCATTCTACTGATCTCGGAAGATCTGGATGAGGTCATGGCGCTGTCTGATCGTATTATTGTGATGTATGAAGGGAAAATCGTCGGTGAGGTGGCGCGAGGAACCTATAATGTGCGGCAAATTGGCGCGTTAATGGCCGGTGTCGCCGCAGAGGCGCTCGAAAATTCAGCCTGATCGGCCTATAATGACATTATGAAACTCTGGAATCATTACTACACCCCCACACAATTAAGTGAAGCCTCGGAATTGTTGGAGCGTTACGCCGGAAGCGCGCGCGTGATTGCCGGTGGCACTGACCTGCTGGTGGATGCCAAAGCCGAAGAAAACCACACGCCCTTTGAAGCATTGGTAGACATTACCCGCATCCCTGATATGCAGGGTATTTACGACGAAGGCGATATGCTTTACATAGGCGCCGGCGTGCCGCATACGCATATCGTTAAGTCAGAGGCACTGCAAAGAGAAGCGGCCTGTCTGGTGGAAGGCTGCGCCGTGATCGGCGGCCCGCAAGTGCGAAATGTTGCCACACTGGGCGGTAATGTCGCTCACGCCCTGCCGGCTGGCGATGGCACTACTGCGCTGGTGGCGCTGGACGCTGAAGCTGAAGTGATTTACGAAGGCCAGCGAAAATGGGTTCCTATTGCAGAAATGTTTCGCGGCCCCGGTCAATCGCTGTTAAACCCGACTAAAGACCTGTTGATCCGCTTCCGTATCCCCAACCTTGGGGCGGGCGAAGGCACTGCTTTTGACCGGATTATGCGCCCTCAGGGCGTGGCGCTGCCGGTGTTAAGCTGTGCCGTCTGGGTCAAACTGGATGCCTCACGCGCAAATTTTGAGGAGATTCGTGCCTGCGTTGCCCCGGTTGGCCCTGTTCCCACGCGGCTGAATGAGGCTGAAGCGGTGGCAGTCGGGCAGCCTGCGACTCCCGAAACCATCGAAAAGATCATCGAAACCGCACTTTCGAAGCTAAAACTGCGTACCAGTAAATACCGCGCTACGGCTGAATACCGCGAAGAAATGGCGGCCGTTTTGCTGCGCCGTACGCTGACCAGCGCCGTGCAGCGTGCAAGCGGATGATAAGAAGTGGAGCAGCGCACTGCGGAACGGATTGCTAATTCGCGCAACGTTCTCCACTTCTCAAATAAATTGCTTTATCCATCGGTAAATTATGGTGGTATGGTAGTGGTGAAATACTCACTATAGTTTGAGGCGGAACTAGACTTTACCTTGAAGCGGGTGTTAGATAATTTATATTCGTGATGATATACGACACTGTTTGATTGTTATCTCCCCCCGATCGCTATCGGATTAAGCGAAGCTAAGTTATAGATAGGGAAGCACATGAGCCAACTTCAGGTTTCGGTAAATGGACGTGATTATCGTCGCGATGTAGATGAATCGCGCACGCTGGCGCATTTCCTGCGTTATGACCTGGGCTTAACCGGCACCAAGATAGGCTGTGAAGAGGCTGAATGCGGCATTTGCACGGTACTGGTGGATGGCGTGCCGGTTGATTCATGCGTTTTCCCCGCGTTTAAAGCCGCCGATTGTGAAGTGACCACCATTGAAGGGCTGGCGCAGGGCGAAACATTAGACCCGCTGCAAACGCAGTTTGTGCGTCACGGCGCGGTGCAGTGCGGCTTTTGCACTCCCGGTCTGATCATGACTTCGTGCGCGCTGCTGGAGGAAAATAACGATCCTTCACGCGAAGAAATTCAGCATGCGCTCAAAGATACTTTCTGTCGCTGTACCGGCTATGCCAGCGTAATTGATGCGATTCAGTCGGCAGCGAAACAGAGGCGTGGCGAAGATCCAATTGCGGTCAACGATCCAATCGTTGATGAGCCGATGGAAGTGATCAGCCGTTCGGTTGAACCGCAGGAAGTTTGGGACAAAGTTACTGGCGTTGCCAGATTCACCGATGATTACGTGTTTGCCAACATGCTTTATGCGCGTACCCTGCGTTCACCATATCCCCACGCAAAAGTGCTGGAAATTCGCGCCGAAGCGGCGCGTGCTTTGCCCGGGGTTGCAGCCGTATTGACCTATAAAGACGTACCCGGCGAAAATCTGCATGGGCTGGTCTATCGCGATTGGCCGGTGATGGCCAGCGATGTAGTACGTTACGTGGGCGATCCTGTGGCAATTGTGGCGGCAGAGACGCAGGAAATTGCCGACGAAGCGCTGCGACTGATCGAAGTTGATTACCAGCCGCTGCCGGTAGTAGCTGATCCCAAATATGCGCATTCGCCAGAAGCGCCGGTGCTGCATCCGAACCATCCAACCGGCAACTTGCTCAAGCATATCAAGGTGCGTCACGGTGATATTGAGCAGGGCTTTGCTGATGCCGATATTATCGTTGAGCGCGAATATCATACTCCGACTACTGAACATGCTTTCCTTGAGCCTGAATGCTCGATTGGCGTACCCGCTGGTTTTGAAGGGCATGAAAAGCTGACGGTGTACGTCGGTTCGCAAATTCCATATCAGGATCGTGAGCAAGTTGCCAAAGCGATGGGCATGCCGGAAACGCAGGTGCGAATCATCGGCACGCTGATCGGCGGCGGCTTTGGCGGCAAGGAAGATATTGCCGGTCAAATTCACGTTGCGATGCTGGCAACCGCCACCGATAGGCCGGTGAAGATGCTGTACACACGGCAGGAATCGCTGATCTTCCATCCGAAGCGCCATGCCACCATCATACGCATCAAGACCGGGGCAAAACGCGATGGTCGGTTGGTAGCGGTTGAAGCTGAACTTTATGGCGACGGCGGCGCGTATGCCTCACTTTCCGATAAGGTGATGACCCGCGCCACCACCCATGCCACCGGCCCGTATGTGGTGCCGAATGCCAAAATTGACTGCTATGCCATGTATACCAACAACACGCCCTGCGGAGCGTTTCGTGGTTTCGGCGTGACCCAATCGGCGTTTGCGGTTGAGCAGAACATGGACTTGATCGCTGAAGCGCTGGATATGGATCCGGTGGAATTTCGGCGCATTAACGCCCAGAAAGTAGGCGTGACCACCGCCACCGGTCAGCTTCTGCGTGAATCGGTAGGCTTGCTTGAAACCATTGATGATGTGCGGAATGACATGAGCACGCATCACAACGGACGCGGCTTTACGTGGTCATGGCGTGAAGGCAGCAAAGCCTATGGCTGGGGCATTGCCTGTGCTTATAAGAACACCGGACTTGGCGGCGGCGCGCCGGATAAATCCGAAGCTGAAGTTGAAGCCTTTGAGGACGGCACTTTTGAAGTGCGTACTGCGGCTGCCGATATGGGGCAGGGCATTGCCCATGTGGTCGCGCAGATGACCGCGGAAGAATTACATGTGGCCTATAACCGCGTGAAAGTGCTGCTGTGTGATACTGACCTGACCCCCAACGGCGGCCCGACCACTGCATCCCGCCAGACCTACGTGACCGGCAACGCTGCCCGTCTGGCTGCTGGCGCACTGCGCGCGGCGATGACCCAATCGGCGGCGGAAATGCTGGATGCGCCGCCTGATTCTGTCCGTTTTGAAGAAGGCTTGCTGCGCTTTGACGAACAGAAAGTGGATTACGGCACGATTGCCAAATGGATGAAATCCAACGGCGTTCAGCCGCGTACATTGCAAGAATACTGGGCGCCAAAGACCCAGCCATTGGGTACAGGCGGCGATATGCATTTCGCCTTCTCCTACGCAACGCAGGTCGCGC
>CAZBPB010000160.1:0-8408 GCA_964493565.1 uncultured Pleurocapsa sp.
CGCGTTAAAGGCAAGCTGGAAGTATGGGACGTGCTGGGAAAGGCATAAAGCCCTCACCTATGCTCCTGTCCCTCATGTAGAGGGGATTTCCTCAAAGATGGTGATTTTGTAGGGGCGGTTCGTGAACCGCCCTTTTAATTTCCGAACGACCCCGTTTCCACGCTGCCCGCGCGGCGGTAATTAACCACGATCACGCCAGCGGGCGTAAGCTGGCTTTGATAAGCGGTGAAGGCAGCGGGGATTGCTCCTTCGCCAAACAGCCGCTTGCCGCTGCCCAGAGTGACCGGGAATATCTTCAGCCAGAATTCATCTACCAGATCGTTTTTCAGCAGCGTTTGAATCAGATCGCTGCTGCCATGTACCTGTAAATCGGGGCCATCCTGCGCCTTGAGTTTCTTTAATTCGTCTACCAGCGCATCACGCTTCAAAAAGACGGACGTCTTCCAATCATGACCGGTCAGCGTGTTTGAGGCGACATACTTGGTGGCGTCGTTGATTCCGGGGGCATCGTCGTGATGATCCGGCCAGTAGCTGGCGAAAATTTCAAAGGTTTTACGCCCTAGCAGCAGGTCGAAGGGCTTATCCATTTGCTCGCCCATGATGCCGCCGAGAATTTCATCAAAATACGGCACCGTCCAGCCGCCATAGGCGAAGCCGCTGCTGGTGTCTTCGTCTGGCCCGCCGGGGGCTTGCATCACGCCATCCAGCGAAAGAAAGGTAAGGACGATAATTTTTCGCATGTGATTCCCTCAACACTCAATATATTCAAAGTATGTGCGGGAAGTGCTGCGGTGTGATTGGCGAGCGGCGCTAATCTCCGGCCTGCGCGATATTGGCGCCTTCGCGGCTGGCTTCTCGCGCTTGACGCGCCGTCTCTGCAAACTGCGCGTAATGCCCGTTTTCGTGCAAAAGGCCGCTTAAATACTGGCTGATTGCGTTCAAAAAGCCATAGCGTTCTCTGGCACGTTCGGAAATCTCGCGGTGATTATTCAGATACGGGGTGTCTGGAAATGCAGCCAGATAGCCCAACCGGATGCGGCGGCTTTCTTCCAATCGCTGAATCGCTTTTGCGCGGGTGTTGATCTCACGCCATGCAGTTTCATGGCGCAGACGCGGTTCGCGCCCATAGGGTACGCCGCGCGCCAACAGCGAGGCAACGGCGGCACATTCTTCGCTGGTTGCGGTCACATGTGCCACCAGATGTCCCAGCGACCAGCCGATGAACTGCTCATCAGGCGGCGCGAACGGATCATCGGCTTCAGGATCGTAAGGGATGAAATTGATCTCGCCATCGCTAACATTACGGACGATACCAAGCAGGTGATCCAGGCTGGCGTTGGTGGCAGCGCGTAAGTCTTCAACTTGAAACTGGCGCGAAAACTCACCCAGCTTCATATCGCTGTTACGAACAGGGGAAAAATCAATGCTCACTACGGGGTTTCCTTGAAATAACAGAAAGTTCGGGAATGATGAATCTATCATACAGGTTAGAGCAGAGGTGCAGAAGAATTATTACGTTGGGCTTTTGACGGGTTGGAATTCTTTAACTAAAGTCTAAATGAGATATGTGATAAGATTTGAACATATGTTCTGTGTTTAATGGAAATCTGCCATGAATAAGCAAGCCAAACCAAATGGTTCACGCGGAATTGAATGGACTGATTTCACCTGGAATCCCGTTGCTGGTTGCCAGCATAGCTGCCGATGGGAGATGCCAGACGGCACGATTGCAGAATGTTACGCAGAAACCATTGCTGAAAGGGTGGCTGGCAGCGCGTATCCTTTTGGATTTGAACATCACTATTGGTATCCGCAGCGACTAGAAATGCCGCTGAAGCAGGAGACCCCGGCGCGTATATTTATTGATTCAATGAGCGACCTAATGGGGAATTGGGTTTCTGATGCTGAAATTGAGAGCGTGTTAGCTGTTTGTAGAAAGGCACATTGGCATCATTTTCAGTTGTTGACTAAAAATGCGCCGCGCCTGTTGAAATTTGAGTTTCCGAAGAATGTATGGGTTGGCGCAAGTGCGCCGCCAACATTTATGTTTGGACGGCGATTAAGTCATAAGCAGCAAGAGCGCATGGTTTCACGTACCCTAGATGTTCTCGATCAAGTTGATGTACCGGTACGCTGGATGAGCATTGAACCTTTATCTTTTGACATATCCACTGTTCTGAAGGGACATGAATTGGAGTGGGCTGTCATCGGCGCGGCGACAAATGGATCTAAAGCGTATCAACCCGAAAAAGTATGGGTAGAAAACGTTTTGCAAGTTTTAGATCTGCAAAATACCCGGATTTTCTTCAAGGGCAACCTGAAGTGGGATGATTGGAGAGAGGAAATGCCAAAGTTTTACGTAAATAGGATGAGAAAATATAGGGCATCGCTAAAGGCGTTAAAAACGGCTTGATTCCTAAATATATAGAATAGCCTCAGGATTTAGGTTACCTGTTGAAGATTTGAACTTGATTTGACCGTTTTTGACTAAGCCAGCCATAACTTTGTGATATTCTGGCTTGAGAAACTTGAAAAAGTGTTTCCTGACAATCGCTTTCCATATTTGCTCTCTTGAACGATCTGGCAATCTTGTAATTTCGTCAAGAACGATCTGTGGAAGTTCACGTGTATCCCGATCTGATCAATTTCATACACCTCTCGTTTGCCCCCGCCTTACTGCCGATGTTAAACTGAGTGAAAATATTATTGTCGGACGGGTCGCGCGGCCTATTGAGGACGTCTCATGCTGACGGATGTTGAGAAACTAATCTTTGTGATTCTGGCGGTGCTGGCGGTTGGCGCCACGCTGGCTGGCTTTGAAGAAATGTGGCGGGTGATTCTGCGCGGGCAGGGCAATCTGCGCTGGAACAATTTCATTGGTCGCGCCATCAACGCGCTGGTCATCTATATCAGCCAGCGCACCACGCTCAAAACCCGGCGCTTATCCAGCCTGCTGCACTGGGGCATCGTCATCGGGTTTACTTACTTCTTCCTCGTCAACTTTGTAGACTTTCTGTACGGCTTCATCCCTGATTTTAACTGGCCGTTTGAGCGCGCCTTTTTGCCGGATATGTACCGCCTATTTGCTGACCTGACCAGCGTGGCGGTGCTGGTAGGCGTCACTTATTTCTTGCTGCGCCGCTTCGTGCTGCCGAACAAAAAAGAACTGAAATATCAGCCCAACGTGCTGCTGCATCCAAAGGTTGCAGAAGGCGCGATCACTGTCGACTCGCTGATCGTGGCTGGCTTCATTTTGATCCATGTTGGCTCGCGCTTTCTTGGCTCGTCGGTGTACATTGCCGATCATGGCGCGGACGTATTTTCGCCGTTCGCCACGCTGATCTCGCCGTTGTTCAGCGGCATGAGCAGCGAAACCCTGCTGGTGCTGGAGCATATGTTCTGGTGGTTGGCGTTAGGCGGTATTCTGCTGTTCTCGCCCTATTTCCCGTATACCAAACATGCACACCTGTTCATGGCACCGTTCAATTTTCTGACGCGCCCGGAGCGCACTTCGTCGGGTGAGATGGTCAAGCTGGATTTTGAAGACGAAACTATAGAACAGTTTGGCGCGAACAAGCTGGAAGACCTGTCCAGAACGCAGATTGTGGATGCCTTCGCCTGCATTATGTGCAATCGCTGTCAGGATGTGTGCCCGGCATACACTACAGGCAAGGAGCTTTCGCCCTCGGCGCTGGAGATCAACAAACGCTACCTGATCAAAGACCAGATGAGCGGAATCGCTGGCGGGGCTGCCAGCACGCACCCCTTGTTGGGCTTCGCCATCAGCGAATCGGCAGTGTGGGCGTGCACTACCTGCGCCGCCTGCGTGGATATTTGCCCGGTTGGCAACGAGCCGATGCTGGATATTCTCGATATCCGCCGCGATCTGGTGCTGATGCAGGGCGAGTTCCCGACAGAACTGCAAGGCGCGTTCAAGGGCATGGAACGGCAGGGCAACCCCTGGCAGAACCCTGAACCGCGCTTTGCGTGGGCGAAAGACATGGATATTCCCACAGTAGATGAGAACCCTGATTTCGATATTCTGTACTGGACGGGCTGCGCTGTGTCTTACGATCCACGCGCGCAGTTGACCGCCCGCGCGCTGGTAAAGGTGTTGGAACGGGCTGGCGTGAACTATGCGGTGCTGGGCGAGCGCGAAAACTGCACCGGCGATGTTGCCCGCCGCGCTGGAAAAGAAGATACCTATCAGGAACTGGCGACGACCAACGTTGAGACACTAAACGAAGTCTTTGACGGCGAAAAGAAGCGGCGCATCGTGGTCACCTGCCCGCACTGTTACCAGAACATCGGGCGCGAATATCATCAGTTTGGCGGAGATTACGAGGTGATTCACCACACCGAGCTGATCGAGGAATTGATCGCCGCCAATAAGCTGCCGGAAAGCGTGCGCCAGAAGAAATCGCCGAACGTCACTTTCCACGATCCGTGCTATCTGGGACGGCAAAACGATGTGATCGAAGCGCCGCGTCAGGTACTCAAGAGCGTTCTAAACGGCGGCGAGGTGAACGAAATGCCGCGACACGGCAAGAATTCGTTCTGCTGCGGCGCGGGCGGGGCGCAGTTCTGGAAAGAAGAAGAACATGGCAGCGCGCAGGTGAATGTGACCCGCTACGAAGAAGCCAAAGCCACCGGTGCGGAAGTGCTGGCGGTGGGCTGCCCGTTCTGTATGCAGATGTTCGAGACGGCTAAAGCGGGCGATGAGAATCCGCTGGTGATCAAAGATGTGGTCGAATTGATTGCCGAGGCGCTGCCAGAGCGAGAGGGCGCGGCAGATTAAAGAGAATCTCAAAGTTTCCTCTCCTCGGTGTAACAGCCGGGGAGAGGAAACGGCTGAATAAACAGCCACTGCTTAAGATTGACCAAACGCCCGGCAATGGCATATTCTGCTCATCGGTTCCGAAAACGCTATACTCCATAACTATTCCGCTTGAACGCACCACCTTTAACAGGATCAACCGATGACCCTCGATTATTTCCGCACGCTGTACGACTACAACTACTGGGCGCATAACCGGGTGTGGGGCTGCGTGATGGCGCTCACCGACGAGCAGTTTATCCGCGATACCGGCTACTCATGGCGCTCGATTCGCGGGCAAATGGTGCATGTGATGAGCGCCGAGTGGATGTGGTTCACGCGCATCAACGGCACTTCGCCGCAGGCCGCGCTTTCTGAGGCTGATTTTCCAACCCGCGAGAAAATTCGCGAAGAATGGTATCGCATCGAAGGCATGGTGCGCGCCACCGTTGAAGGGCTAATGCCGGACGAACTGGATGAATATGTGGTTTATCGCAGCACGAAAGGCGAAGAATTTAGCCAGCCGTTGTGGCAAATTCTGCTGCACACCGCCAACCACGGCACTGATCACCGCGCGCAAATTCTGGCGATGATTTATCAGCTTGGCGGGCCAACGGTGGAGCAGGATTTAATTCTGTATTTGCGTCAGTTCGGGGGGTTTAGCGGCTAGTTTGCGCTCTGCCTTAGCGCTTCTACGTACATGGATGCGCGCGGCAAGGTTCCGGTTTCCAGATCAGGCAGCATCAGCGTCACAGCTAAATTGGCTTCCCCACCAGCAGGCAGGCGTTCCTGATCCAGCAAAATCACCCGGTAGGCCAGCACATGCCCCGCCGTATCTACCAGCGTCACGACCGCGCGCGAAAGTTCAACATCATCTATCCCATCGTTGACGATCACACCGGTGACCCGCGCATTTGTGCCTTCAAGTTCTACCCGCAAGTCATCCACTGGCAGCGATACCAGCGGGGTATCTGCCGCGACTAAATCGGCGCTCTGCAAACTGGCCGTAATCCCGCTAAAGTCGCCCCACCCAACATCAAACATCACCCGGTACGGGGCATAGGCATTAGACGGAATCATCCCCTGCTCTATGGCTGCGGCCTCTAAAATACGCGCGCCATCGCCGCGAATCATCCCGACATCCACCACCACTCTATCCACCGCAAACGGCAGATTGTTGCCAATGCGTCCAAGGCAGGATACACCTCCGCCTGTACGCTCGGTGCAGATCGGCATTTCGATCACCAGCGGCACGGGTGTAGAAGTTGCGTATTGCAGCAGCGCAGGATCGCCAGTGGCAATCGTCGCGTGCGCTGTGGGCATAATCGGGGTGATGGCAGCAAGGGTTACGGCAGACGCAGGCGGGCTTGGGCTGGCTCTATCGGCAGCACGAGCGATGGTGAGGGTAATCGCAGGGTAAGACGTCGGCGGCGCAGTCGAAACTGTCGAGTCGCCGATGAGGTTGCAACCCGCTACCCAGACGCTGATCACGCTTGCCACAATCAGCGTTCGCCAACCCCAATGACCCATGCGGGTCTATCCCTCAATTTCCCAAACTGTCTGTCGTTATCCCACAGTATAAACCGTTTTGAACGTGAACGCAGTAAGTTCAGGATGTGCAAAACGCCGAAATTTCGCGGCAAAGCGCGGCTTAAATTTTCCCGCTTTGTTTGGGTGCGCGCGAACCAACTTGCTAAGATGCGGAAAGGAAAGCACGCCAACACCGTAAGCTTCGAGTCTATGGCTAATGCTGACAGCCTTTTGGCTGCCTTGAGCCTGTTGTTTCAGCCGGCTTTAGCGGCTGTTTCCAGTCCGATGGTTTAAGCTGCGAGCATGCTTCGCCCGCAGCAATCCCTTTTATCTATGGCGAATTTGCGCCAGTAGGTTAGCATTGGCGCATGAAAAGTTCGCAAACAGGCTGTGACAGATGTCAGAAATCAGCGATCCGATTGTCTATGAACTGGGCAGGGCGCTTCAGCAGCAGAAATGGTGGATTTGCACGGCTGAAAGCTGCACGGCGGGCTGATCGCGCACCGCATCACCAATGTTCCGGGGTGCAGCGCCTATATGGCGGGCGGGGTGGTGGCGTATGCCAACCGCATTAAGCAAAATTTATTGAAAGTGCGCGAACAGACCTTGCAAACCACCGGCGCGGTCAGCCCGCAAACGGCGGAAGAGATGGCAGTGGGCGCCTTGGCGCTGTTCGATACCGATATTGCCATCAGCGTAACCGGCATCGCCGGGCCAGACGGAGGCAGCAAAGAAAAGCCTGTCGGGCTGGTGTATACCGGTGTGGCGCTCAAAAACGGCGTGGTACGAATAGAGCGAAATGTGTGGTCTGGCGACCGCGAAGCGATTAAGCAGCAAACCGCCACCCACGCGTTGGAACTGGCTTTAATCGCGATCAATGCTTGAGGGGAAATAGAGTTGTAAATTCCCCTTGCTATACATTTTAACTAAATAGCTATTTCCCTATTCAATCAGGGTTAGGATTCGCCGATGAACGTGAATGAAATGGAAACCCCCTCTATACTCATCAATCTGGATATCATGACCCGCAATATTGAGGCTATGCAGGCGCGCTGTGACGTGCTGGGGCTGGCTTTTCGCCCGCATATCAAGACTCACAAAATTCCGGATATCGCCCGCTTACAGCTTGCGGCGGGGGCGGTGGGCATCGCCTGCCAGAAGGTGAGCGAAGCCGAGATTTTTGCGGCTGATGGCTTTGACGACATTCAGATTCCTTACAACATCATCGGCGAGAAAAAGACATCGCGGTTGATGGATCTCGCGATTTACAACCGCCTGAGCGTGTCTGCTGACAGCCAGACCACCGTAGACGGCTTGAGCGCGGCAGCAAAAAAGGCAGGCGTTCCCCTGCGGGTGCTGGTAGAACTGGAAAGCGATCAGCATCGGGCGGGCGCGCAGGTAGAGCGCGCGGTGGCGCTGGCGGAAAAAATCTCTGAAGATGAGAACCTGCATTTCGCCGGACTGTTGATTTACCCCAGCGACGCTTCTATTCGCCCCACCCTGCAAGAAGCGATGGCGCAAATTGACGGCAAGGGCATCGGCATAGATGTGATCAGCGGGGGTGGTACAGGCGCGGCGCTGCATGCCCACGAAGTGCCGGAACTGACCGAACTGCGCGTGGGTACCTATGTCTTTAATGACTGGACGACGGTTCGGCGCGGCTGGAACACGCTGGAAAACTGCGCCATGACGGTGATGACCACCGTGGTCAGCCGCCCGACTGATGAACGCGCGATTCTTGACAGCGGCAGCAAAACCCTGTCTGGCGACAGCTACGAAGGCGAATACGGCTGCATTGTGGAGTACCCCGACGCGAAGATTTACCGGCTGAATGAAGAACACGGCTATGTTGACCTTTCAGCCTGTGAAAAGCGCCCGCAGGTGGGCGAAATCGTGCATGTCATTCCAGCGCATACCTGCGTGGTCACCAATTTACATGAGCGGTTATTTGGCGTGCGTGGTGATGAAATTGAGGTCGAGTGGCCAGTCGCGGCGCGCGGAAAAGTGTGGTAGACCTAAATAATCGTTGCGCATAAGGAGCCTATCATGTCGTTCACCGAAA
>CAZBPB010000161.1:0-542 GCA_964493565.1 uncultured Pleurocapsa sp.
ACAAGCCCTCTCCCGGATACTTGAGAGAGGGCTTCACGCGTAAATTCTTCTCGAACCGGGCGCAGCATGTTGCGCCCTTTTATTTCTTGCCGCGCATCTCTATCTGAGCATTGGACGTTTATTATTTGCGCCCTCACTTACGGTTACAATCGAGATGAGAAGGAACGCATTACGCATCACCGCTCAGGGAGGTTTGTGTGGCAAGCGATCAGGCGCGCGAACTGCGCCAACAGGGAATCGCTGCGGCAAAAGCCGGTCGTAAAGACGACGCGCGGCAGCTTTTGCAACAGTCTATCCGCATAGAACCCGACAGCGAAGCAGCGTGGCTCTGGCTGGCAAGCGTTGCCCGTGATCAACGCGAGCGTCAATTCTGCTTGCAAAAAATTCTGGAAATCAATCCAAATAATTCACAGGCACAGCAAGCACTAGCGGCGATTGACCCATCCACAGCGCCCGCCGTGAATACACCCCAGCAAATGCCGCGTGGTATTAAGCCGATCCAGCGCGTTCCCGCCCAGCCTCAGCAGCCCGAAAATCCATTT
>CAZBPB010000161.1:577-8384 GCA_964493565.1 uncultured Pleurocapsa sp.
AGATCCTTCTGCCACAATGCCACAGGCGGAAATCCCCCGACAAACCGCCCCTCCGCCGCGTGGAACTCCTGAAGCAGATATCTTAAATCAGCCGCCCGGCGTTCCAATGCCGTCAGCAGACCGTATTGCAGAAGCTCAGCAGCAAGCTGAAGCGATGCTGCGTGAATTTCAGCAGCCATTGCCTTCAGATATCAAATGGATCCACAAAACCAGGCGCCGCGCAGGTGAAGGCGATGTGAATGTACTGCGCGCTCAGATTGCAGGTGGAGTCATCGGCTTTGCAGTGATTTTGCTGTTCCTTGGCGGTGTTGTGCTGGCTACCAATGCCGATGCACAGTACATCGTATTTGGGCCATCAGCCACGCCAACCGCATCACCAACGATTACGCCAACCAATACGCCCGGTGTCACGCCAACACCATCGCCTGTTCCCAGCCGTGAGTTCACATCAACGCCCGTCCCGCCTGCAAATCTCGCCCCGGCCAATCCATTTGTGCTGCCACAGGCAACGGATATCTATCCGCAAGTGCGAGAAGGCAACGTTCTCGAAAGCGCTGTCAACAGCATGAATCGTGGCGATCTCGATCTGGCGATTCCCACCTTTCGCGCAGAACGAGAAACACGAGATAGCTCAACCTTCTCGCCTAATGCATTCTATTACGAGGCACTGGCACACGCCGAATCTGGTGATTTTGCCGATGCTTTTGAAGTTCTGGATGCCGCCAACGAACTAATCACTGATCGAACGCCAAATGATGAGCGCGCCTTAATTCAAAGCGGTTACGCGCAGGTGTACTGGCAGGCCGTTCAGCAGCGTCTTGCAAATGGCAGCGTCAATCAGCAGATGATCGAAGACCTGCTGAATGCAGTGGACAATGCCGAGCTAGCCGCTGTGAACGACCCGCGTCTGGCGGATCCATATCTGGTGCTGGCACAAATTTCTGAAGCAGACCGCGGCTCCTCGCAGCTTGACCTGCTGCTGCCTGTAGAAGAACGCCCATTAGCCGAATCGCAGCTTGAGCTATTCGAAAGTGATCGCCGACTGCGCGATTCAATAGACATTCTTGATGAAGCGCTGCTGGTGGAACAACTGAGCAACAACACCCGATTGCTGGTTGAAAAGGGAAAAGTGGCATTCGGGCGCGGCAATTTTGGCGAGTCTGGCTATCAGGCATATCTGGCGCTGTTTGTTGATCCAACCATTGAAGAAGCCCATCGTCTGGCGATTCTCTCATCGCTGGCACAAAACAAACCCGGCGATGCAGTACTACACGCGAATACCTATACCTTCTATTATCCCGGTAGTTCCACTGCCTATCGTCTGTTAGGCGATGCCCGCGCTGCGGAAGGCAATCTTGATCTGGCACTGGTTGCCTACTCACAGGCGGCGCAGGGCGGAACACCCTCCGAACAGGCCGCCGCATTACAGGCGCGCGCTCAAATCCTAACTGAAATGGGTGATTTCAGCGCCGCGCGTGAAGACTTGACGGCAGCATTGAGACTGGAC
Organism: uncultured Pleurocapsa sp.; assembly: GCA_964493565.1. Lineage (GTDB taxonomy): Bacteria > Chloroflexota > Anaerolineae > Aggregatilineales > Phototrophicaceae > Flexifilum. Next base: position 2,085 of record CAZBPB010000161.1, read on the forward strand.
AATCAACCGTCAATCCACGCAGATCGCTTGATTGCCGCCTTCAATGAAGGTCGTTATTCAGTGGCACAGGATGATATTGATGCCCTGCGCCGAACTGAATACCTGCCTTTAGATGTGTTGAATTTGCTTGAGGGTCAAGTTTTGATTGATGAAGCTCTAGGCGGCACAGACGAGCCAGAATGTCTTGAAGACGGTACAGCCGCGTTCTCGCGCGCACTTACATTGCTTAACCCGCTGAGTTTGAGTGGCACTGCCGAAAACCGGGCGCAGGCAAATGAATATATTGCCCGCGCGCATTACTGCCTAGGCGATATGAATACGGCATACAACAGCATCAACCTTGCACTCGGACACTCTGAAACACCGTCCCGTCACTACTGGCGGGCACGTATTTCGGAAGAAATTAATGACTTCTGGCAGGCTGCCCGCGACTATGAATGGATTCTTTCGTGGAGCGGTGTCGCCCCCATAGCCGTTCCTGACGATACTATGGCGCGGTTGGAGGAACTTCCTGAGGCAACCCGTAGGCCGCCGCCTGAGTTAACGCCTGAGAGCGAAGGTTCTTAAGAAATTCGCTAACCACCGCATCAGGCTGGTGATAACAGCGATCTGAATCGAAACGTTGAATGAATGTTAGCCCGTTGGCACGCATCAGGCTATCGCGAGCGTCGTTATTTGCCTGCGTGTGCCAGGGGCCGTCTACTTCAAGCATTCCCCAATGCCCACCATCGAAAATCAAAAAGTCAATCTCGCGGCTCTGGCGTGCTTTATCAACGTTCAAACGCGCTTTTGTCGGCGGCAAATATACGATGCCTGCGTGTTCCAGAGCGCGCGCAACACGCACTTCTGACTTGGAACGGAAAATCATACCTTTATAAGGAATTGAGCGATAAGTCTTTTCGCTAAGTTGTGTGCTTGCGCTGCCGCTGCGTGGCAGGTGCTTCAGCGCGTTATTCAGGCGGTCAATCCCTCTATCCAACCGCCGCACGATGAATTTGACGCTTTCCACGCGTTCACGCTCAAGCACCACATACAGCAGCAAAATGCCGACGAAAAACGGCGTGAGCTTCGCCGCCCACCCCGGCAGGATACCCATAATATCCAGTATTGAAATGCCGATACTGATTCCGGCAATCGCGCCTAACAGCAGGCTAACAATACGATCTCGCTGCGTTCCATCCACAATATACTACGCCCGTTCACACAATTGTTGTGAGTGTATTAACGCAAAACTAAAGACGTGCGTTTGCGCTTAGTTTACACGAAAATAACGGGCTGCAATACGGGTCTTTGCTCCACATATTCAATCTGGCTCAAAGCGTGTCCCTAAGGCTGCGGGCGGGTCTGACCGCAGGAAGTTTCGAGACCATTTTTGCAGGGGTCGCGGCATAATGCTCAACAAACGGTCAATCGCGCCGCTACTGACGAGAATTAGCGTGGCAATCATCAACATCCAGGGCAGCATATTCAGCAGCACCAGCGGAATCTGAATATCCGGACTGCGTTGAATCGCAGATGACAATGCCCGCAAAATAGCGAATAAGTACGCACCCAATACGACCCGGAACGGATTCCAGCCGCCAAAGATCACGATTGCCAGCGCAATCCAGCCTTCACCGCGCATCGAAGGCGGCGTTGCCCACCCTGGCTTGATCGCTAAGGAGTAAGCTGCGCCGCCTAATCCAACCAGTGCCCCACCAATGATAGTGTAAACATAGCGCAGCCGGTTTACATTAGTGCCGCGCGCAAACGCCGTTTCAGGGCGCTCACCCACAGCGCGCATTGCCAGCCCGCCCCGCGTATGGAACATCCACCACCAGATCACGAAGATCAGGATATAGCTAACATATACAATTGCTGGCTGTTGAAAAAACACTGGCCCAATGACAGGAATATCGGCCAGTAGTGGAATATTCAATTTGGTCATCGGCTGCATACGCTGTCCGCCAAGATCCTGGCCTAAAAACTGCGCTATATCCGCGCACAACAGCGTCAGCACAAAACCAATGGCAACCATATCCTGGCGCAGTTCAATGTTTGCAGCAACCACGATCAATGCAATCACCGCGCCGACAATCATCGCCGCCACACAGCCAACGATGATGTTGCCAGATGCAATCGCTGCGGCAAAGCCTGCCATCGCCGAAAGCTGCAAACTGCCATCCAGCGAAAGGTTGGTTACGCCCGAACGCTCGCTCACCGTCTCGCCTAATCCAGCAATTACCAATGGCGTCGCATTGGCAATAATGCTGTTCATGATGTTGATTAATTCTTCATTCACTGGAGGCGGCCTTTGAATTAGAAGAGATAGTCTGCGCTTCAAGTGCTGCGGGAGGCGTGGGAATGGCTGTTTTAGTCTGGCGACGTTCTTCCCACCGTTGGCGTATTCCGTTGAACAGGAGCATCGAAAGCACGAGGATGCCCTGCAATACGCCAGCCAGCGAGGAATCCAGCCCCAGCGAAACCCTTAGTCGCGTACTGCCGGAGAGAATCGCGGCGAAAATAAAGGCGACAATCGGCGTCCAGATCGCGCTCATACCGGTCAGCAGTACCAGCAGCAACCCTAGAAAGCCGATACCGCCAGAAACATTTGGCCGCAAGCTGTCGTATGTAAACAGCACCCGATATGCCCCGGCCAGCCCGGCCAGCACACCGCAAGCCATAAGGGCAGTCAGGGTTGAACGCGTCGTCGGGACGCCAAGAAGCAGCGCCGATTTTGCATTCTTACCCGTAGCCTTTAGCTGTAACCCCCAGCGTGTGCCACGCAGCAGCAGATAGACCGCTACAATCGCCAGAATCGTCACGATCAAGATAATCAGGCTCACAGGGAAGGCATCGCTCATCGGGTGAAGCAGCGCATGATCAGGAAATGGCTGTGTGGATTGCGCGCTGCCGCCTTCAGGAGGCTGCCATGGGCCAGCGATCAGGTAAATGGAATACACGCTGATAATGGCGTTCAAACCAACGCCGCCAAAAATCTCGTTCACGCCAAAGCGAGTCTTGAGGATACCAATCAGCAGCCCCCATAACGCCCCGCCGGCAATTGCGAAGACTAATTCCAGCGGAATTTGCAGTTCGTTTGGCAAAACAAAGGTACGGGCTGCCCAACTTGCGGCAATCGCCCCGGCAAGCACCTGCCCTTCCACGCCGATGTTCCATAGTCCGGCGGTAAAGGTGAGAATCAGCCCCATACTACACAGAACCAGCGGTATCAGAAATTGAATACGCCAGCGGTGGATTCCGAGTTTCGAAATGCTCCCTGCCAGATGCGATCAAAAACTTCTATCGGGCTTTGACCAACCAGTATCACCAGCGCGGAGGTGACTAACAAAGATGCAAGGACTGCCATCAACCCGAATGCAATGCGGGCAACTCTAGGGTTACTCATGCAACTGCGCCTCCGATCAGGCGGCCAAGCTCATCTATCGTCGTTTCGGCGGCACTGGCAATTTCATGTGCCTTCCCCGCAAAACACACAATAATCCGATCGCTGTAGGCGACTACTTCATCAAGATCAGGAGACATGAACATGATCGCCGCGCCGTCTTTGCGACGCGCCAGCAGTTGTTCCCAGATATAGCGCGCAGAGTCTACATCCAGACCGCGTGTCGGCTGTTCCAGCGCCAGTACATTTGGCTGATCGGGAAGCAGCGCCATCAGAAAACGTTGCTGATTGCCGCCCGAAAGCTGCTGAATTTCGGACTCTGGCGTTCCACGAACGTTATAGTGCGTGATCTGTTTCTCAGCGCGCTCGTGCTGTACATCCCAATCTATAACCGTGTCGGAATTGATCAGCGCCAGATGTTCTGTAAGTGTCAAACCAGAGATCAGCCCTTCTTCAACACGCCCTGCCGTTCAGGAGGATATGCCCGGCAGAGGGTCTAACCAGACCGGCACAAGCCCGCAGAATCAATTCTTGTCCGCTGCCATCCAATCCGGCAAAGCCGATCACCTCGCCGTGCCGCACATCCAGCGTAAACTTCTCAACCGTGACTCGCTTATCTCGCAGGGTCACACCATCAAAGCGCAGCACCGTATCGCCAAGTGGTACATGTTCGCGTATTTGCGGAGCAAGCACCTGACCAAACATCAATTCCACCAACTCTGCGGTGGTTGCCGGCATCTGTTTGTCACCTACCAGTTTGCCGCCGCGTAACACCACCACTTCATCGCACAGGGCGATCACATCTTCCAGTTTGTGCGAAACCAGCAGCACGATCAGACCGTCCCGCTTCGCCAGATCGCGCAGCGCCGCAAACAGCACATCTTTCTGTTCCGCAGAAATGCCAGTCGTCGGCTCGTCCAGAATCAGAGCCTTCACGCCTAAGCCTAACAGACGCATTATTTCCAACTGCTGCCGCTGACCAATGCTCAAGTTGGAAATCGTCTGATCCGGGTCAAGATCAAAGCCAAAGATTGCGGCCTGTGCACGAATATACTTTGAGGCTTCGCGGTTACTCAGCCTCTTACCCGGCACCTGTCCGTAAACAAAATTCTCAAGCACTGTGAATGGGCCAACATCCAGCGGGTCTTGCTGTAACATACCGATTCCGGCCTCAATGGCAGCCAACGGGTTGCCTACATGAAGCGGCACGCCATCAACCAGAATTTCTCCAGTATCAGCATGTTGATATCCTGAAAGTATCTTCATCAAGGTAGATTTGCCCGCGCCATTTTCGCCAAGTATTCCAACGATACGCCCAGCACGTAAAGTCAAATTGATATCTTGATTGGCGCGAACCTTGCCAAAGGTCTTGTTGATATGTTGGAGTTCGAGTTCCATGTATTACAACTGTCCAATACTTCAAATAAGCGCGGTGTAAACTACAAACTGCAATCCACCATATATACCCTAAAATCTCAGGCTTTCGTGGGGATGATATTCACAAAACTATGATCCCGATCCTGCACGGAAGTAACAAAGAAGGGGTGCATAACACACCCCTTCCACAGGCGCGCCTCTCAAACAAACCCTACTCGCTGGCGCCTACCATACCTTCCAACAACTGCGGCAAATACCATATATCCAGAATATCCACCAACTGCCCCTGAGCAGCAAGTTCGGTTCCATCTTGCAGGTTCAGCGGGCCAGACCACAGTGCGAAACTGTCCGGCACAAAGGGATTGGTCGCATAACCAGCCAGATCTGCAATAAACTGATTGAGTAAATCTGCATTGTCTGCAATCGCGGCGCCGGGCAAGAATCCCACTGCTGAGGTATCGGGATTATTAATATCTGACCAATCCGGCCCCTGCCAATCCCACGAAGGCGACCATGTTCCATCCTGTACCGATTGCAGCAGACGCAGGTAATCTGGCCCCCAGTTGAAATAAGGCACGCCCAGGCAAATTTCCGGGCCTTGCGTACAGGCATCTTTGTAATCATAAGGAACTGCAAACACAGCATCGCCATTTGCGGAGCGCTGCGCTGCAATCTGGATCACTTCAGGCGTATCAATGCCGGAAATGACCACATCTGCGCCGCTGTCGAAGAAGGTATTTGTCTCTTCTGTAGGATCAAGTGTGACGCCGGGAATATTAAACCAGAAGCCGATCCATGTGACCGTAAAGGTCAAATCTTCGGGGTTGCCGCCTTTTAGGCTGTAACAGTAGCGCGCGCCAAGATAGGCAGATGCAGCAAGCCTGCGGGTTTCCCCGTTAATCAATGGGCCAAGATAACCAATATTGCCGGTTTGAGTAGATAGCCCCGCGGCACAGCCCGCCACCAGTTTCATCCACTCCATTTGCCCCATTAAATTGCCTACGTTCGGTGGAGCTTCGCCAGTCAGCACATCGTCACCAGATACATTGATAAAGATCGTGTCAGGGAATGCTTCAGCCACAGAATCAGTATCTTCTTCAAATGCATCAGAGGTCGTCAAAATTACCCGCGCGCCCTCATCAACCATATTTTGTACGACATCTCGCAGTGTGGTTTCGGGGGCATCAGCCGGGTTCAGACTGGGGAAGTACACCATGCGCGCTCCGGGCAGATTGGCTTCTACATACTGGCCTCCCTCAAAATGCGCCTGACTCCAGCCATGATCACTTTCCGGGCCAACAAGTACAACGCCGAAAACAAATTCTTCTTGCGCCGCTAGAGGAATTGCAGCCAGAATGAACAAAATACCAGCGCTCATACACCATAAAAGTAATTTACGAATCATCTTGCCCCTCCAGCGTTGAGTTGATGGACAAAGTTGAGTTTATCGCAAGATGAAACCCTCACAAAATGCGCTTTAGAGGGGAGTGGGGAACATCAGGGACATACAAAATTAATGAGGGGAGCGGGGTACTTGG
>CAZBPB010000162.1:0-948 GCA_964493565.1 uncultured Pleurocapsa sp.
AAATACCCTTCGGCCAGCGAATGATCGTGCCGTTGCGAGTGCCGCCCCAGTGAGAAGCCACCTGCTTGGTCCACTGGTAGGGGGTATCCATCGCCCACGCCCAGCCAACCGCGAAGTGATTATAGGATGAGGGGCTGCCAAATTCGTCCATCTTGGAGATCATAAATTCAGGCGTTTCCAGAGCGGCCATGCCATTGAAATTAGCCATTTCATTGAAGGCGCCGTTCAGCGTGCCTTCAGCGGAAGCGCCGTTATCGCCAATGATGACATAGATCAGCGTGTCATCGTAAATACCCAGGTCCTTAAGCGTATCAATGATTCGCCCTACATGGTGATCGGTATGCTCCAGAAAGCCAGCATAGACTTCCATTTCACGCTCAAGCACAGGGATCATCCGGGGATCCATTTCTTCCCACGCCGGAATTTCAGCATGACGCGGAGTTAGCTCGGCATCGGGGCCGATCACGCCCAACTGCTGCTGATTGGCAAAAGTGATCTCACGCTGTTTGTCCCAGCCATGCGCGAACTTCCCTTTGTACTTGTCTGCCCATTCTTTGGGGACATGATGCGGGGCGTGGGTTGCCCCCGGCGCAAAGTACATGAAGAACGGCTTGTCAGGCATTAACGCCTTTTGCTGGCTGATCCACGAAATTGCATGATCGGCCAGATCTTCGGTGAGATGGTAGCCTTCTTCAGGAGTCTTCGGGGGTTCAACCGGGGTGACACCTTCGTATAATGCCGGATCCCACTGGTTATTTTCGCCGCCAATAAAGCCGTAGAAGTATTCAAAGCCGCCGCCACCTGCCGGCCAATGGTCAAAGGGACCCATCGGGCTGGTTTCCCAGACCGGCACTTCATGGCATTTCCCTAACATTGCCGTAGAGTAACCATTGAGTTTAAGCGTTTCCGCCAGCGGCGCTTTGGTATTCGGACGAAGTGAATTGTAGC
>CAZBPB010000162.1:1035-7855 GCA_964493565.1 uncultured Pleurocapsa sp.
TCGGGCGAAGTGAATTGTAGCCGGGCGCAGAGGTCGCAATTTCGGTGATGCCGCCCATGCCCACTGAATGATGATTGCGCCCGGTCATTAAAGCCTGACGGGTAGGCGAACACAGGGCAGTGGTGTGGAAGCGAGTGTATTTGAGCGCGTCTTGCGCGATAGCTTCGAAGGTGGGCGTGTTGCAGGGGCCACCAAAGGCGCTGGAGGCGCCAAAACCCACATCATCAATGAGGACGATGAGCACGTTTGGCGCGCCTTCGGGCGGGCGTAGGGTGCGTATTGGCGGATAGTGCGTATCGGGATTTTTCGCGTCGTAAGTCGTTAAGCCCGGTTTCACAATATCTGGAATGGGTAAAACTGAACGCTGTAAATCATCTCTGCCTGTCATATTTTATTCCCCTATTTAGAAATAATGACTTGTTTATTATTGCTCAGAATACGTTGGCGCGCGAACACATTTTAAGCGGCGTTATAAAACGGCAGGGCAAGGGGGTCTTGATAGAGCGGGAAATGAGGTTTTGAGCCTGCGCTCACTTCTCAACTCCATTCATGATATGGATGAGGGGACGATGGTTGATTTTTGCCGCGGCAGCCGCTGTCGGATCAAGCAGTTGGCGCTAATTTGACCACGAACCGAAGCTGCTGGAAGCGCTGGAGTCATCGGCGGGCGGAACTGGCGGCGGCTCAGCGGCGGGATTATCGGCGGCGCCGTTGGTTGAGGGTGGGGTTACGGCAGCAGGCTCGACGTTACCGTTTTTCTTCGCTTTGAAGGCATCGGGATCGCCGGGGGTGATGGCTTTGCGGGTGCTTTCAAGTTCACGCTGAACATCTTTCACCGGCTCGACGATTGGTTTGGCTGCGGTGGATACATATTTAGTGATTGAGGCGTTGATGGACTGCCTGGTAGGCAGTTCTCTGGGAACGTCAATATCAACGCCGCTTTCATGAAGCTCGTGTTCAAGCTGTTCCGCAGTTTGTGACCACATAGTGCGGGCTACAGCCACCCATTTGCCCAGCGTGTAAGACCATTGCAGCATTCGCTTTGGGCCTGCAAAGATCAACATAATCAACAGGATGGCGACGATTTCCCAGCCGCCGATGCCTAGAAATTCCATAGCGTCCTCAAACGAAACGCTGATCAGTAACGCTGCTATTTTAACAAATCCTGCAGAGAAGGGGATCGGGCGATTTTTGTAGGATAAGCGCCGATTATTTTTCACCAGCGGCGTTCAGTAAAAGTTCTTGCGAAGATTGTTCTATTCGAGCGGACGGCGGAATGCCTGACCTGCATTTAACTGTTCAAAAGCTGCCTTGCGCAGATGAACATCTGCGGAGAGGACAGGACAATATCCCGATGACGCGCATCAGCCGCGCAGCAAAGCCATACAGATTGGCGAGCCGACCTGAGCCTTGCTGCTCCGAACGCCCGGTGTGCCGATACCATTAGAGCGTTTTACGCTTCGGTAGCCTACAGCGGGTTAATGTTCCCTGATTTCAGGGATTGTTGCCCACGCCCGGCGGGCCGGTAAGCACTCTGGGGATATACTCCAGCAGTTGAGTCCTGCCGTCGAACGTTCGGGTGCTAATCATGTCGAGCGCGACATCGGGATAACCGTCGTAGATGCGTTCCGCGCCGGTGGCACCGGTGATCACGGGAAACACAACCACCCGGAAACGGTCTACAAGGCCCGCCTTGAGCAGCGACCGACACAGGCTGATGCTGCCGAGCGTGCTAAGGATACCTGATCCCTCCTCCTTCATCGCCCGGACTGCCTGCACGGCGTCGCCGCGCACGAGGGTTGTGTTGGCCCACGTGAGGGGCTGCTCAAGCGAGGCCGAGAACACCACCTTCGGCGCTTGCGTAAGCTCGTCAATGCTGGCCTCCTCCTCGGCTTCCATCCCGGCGGCTCCCGCCACTGGCTCTCCACTGGCGAAGCCATACATCACCCGATATGTGTTCGCGCCCATCAGGTACGTCACCGGTGGTTGCTCGCCAAGCCAGGCGAGATACTCCGGCCCTTCGAGACCCCACCAGCCGGGCCAGCCATCCCCCGACGCGTAGCCGTCCAGAGAGGTGATGAAGTCAATCATGAGTTCTCGCATCGTGCTCCTCCTTGAGCGATAGATTGGTTGTCGGATACTGTTAGCATCAGAACCTGATTGGTTACCAGTTTCACGGCTCTACCTTTCTCTCATATCCGGGTTTAGGGGATCACTACATCACTGAGACTCTTTTATTCCTTACCCTGCGACAGGTAGGTACACCTCACGGTTATAGCTTTCCTAGTCTTGTTCAAGCGCCCAAAAGCAGTTCACATCTGCTGCCAACATTGGCACCGGAGCATATATCGGTTGATGCAACATTCAACAATCTCACGATAGCGACTCAGTTACACATTGTAAACGCACTTATGAAGTATTGCATTGAAAAAATTTCGCATACTTTTGTTGGGGCTTACGTGATGGAAAGAGGATGAGATCGAGACACAGCAAGAAAATTCCATCAATTTATTGAAATTATAGGCGCTTACACCCTAACGACACGTATTCCCTCAACTGCTATCCTCATAAACGCGTGAGCAGCGCTGAAAATGGTACAATATGCGGCTAGCGTTGGGAATCCGTTCATCGGTCAAGATTTGCTGCGTGATACAATGAAACTCGATTTATTCGGTGTGCAAACCGACGCGCAGCCTTTTGCTGAGGCGATTGACCGGCTGGCGGCGTGGTCTGGCGAAACCGACGCCCGGCGATATGTGTGTACCTGCCCGGTATATACGCTGATGATGTGCTATGAGAAACCGCCGGTGATGACGGCGGTCAACGGCGCGGATATGGTCACGGCGGATGGAATGCCAGTGGTGTGGCTGCAGCGCAAACGCGGGGTGGCGGGTGCAGAGCGGGTGTACGGGCCGGACGTGATGCAGGCTTTGTGCGAACGGACGGCGAATACGGCTGTGCGCCACTACTTATGGGGCGGGGAAAGCGGCGTGAGCGCCGCGCTTGCCACACGGCTAACAGCACAGTTTCCCGGTTTGCAAGTTGCCGGAAGTTATTCACCTCCGATTGCGCCGCCGGGCAGTGAACCGGATGCAGAGGCGATTCGTCGTTTGAATGAGAGCGGCGCGGATGTGATCTGGGTGGGATTAGGCTCGCCCAAGCAGGATTTATGGATGGCGCAGCACCGCCTACATTTGAACGCGCCGCTTATGATTGGCGTGGGGGCTGCGTTTGATATGCTGGCAGGCGTGAAGAAACAAGCGCCGGGCTGGATGCAGCGTACAGGATTGGAATGGTTGTTCCGGCTGCTTCAAGAACCGGGACGGCTAGGCAAGCGGTATTTAATCTACAATCCGAAATTTTTGTGGCTGGCTTTCAGAACTTACGGGTGGTAATCCGTTAGTATGCTCCGTTATAACCCGCGCTACCAACTGTTTCTTGCCTGTTCCGACGTGGTGCTGGTGATACTGGCACTGCTGCTTTCCACTGTACTGCGTATGAACATTGAATTGGGCATGGAAGCAGCGCCGGAGATTTTTACCCCGCCGGTGATTCTATATATTGTTACCCCATTGATCTGGCTGTTCGCGTTCGGCACTTCTGGCGCATATACGACCAACAGCAAGATGCCTTTCATACAAACCCTGCGCCGGGTCACAACCGGGCATGTGCTGGCTTCGTTGATCTTTCTTGGCGCGCTGTACCTGATCTACCGTGATTTCTCACGTTTGCAGGCGTTTTACTTCATCGCTTTAAGCTACCTGTTCATTATTGTACAGCGCGCTATCCTGCTGGCTTTTAACAGCCGTCTTGCAGGGGCAATCAACACCCCGCGCCGGGTGATCGTGGTGGGCACAGACGCCCACGCGCTGGAAGTGGGCGCGGCGGTAGAAGCGGGGGCATCTGCCGGGGCGTATCTGGTGGGCTATATAGGGCATCAGGGGAATCCAGAGCAGACAGCCGTGACCGCACTGGGCAAGGTGGATGATATCCGCAGTATTGTGCAGGGCAATCATGCCGACGAAGTGATCATCGCGCTGGAATGGTTTGATGAGGCGGCTTCACGCCTGATTACGCGGATCATGAAGCTGCTGGAAGATCTTCCGGTGAATATTCGCATATCGCCAGATTATTCGGAACTGGCTTATTTCCATGCGCGGCCTGAAGATTTCAACGGGGTGACGCTGGTGGGGCTGCGGGAAACGGTGATGACGCCAATGCAGCGGGTGATCAAGCGCATCAGCGATATTGTGCTTTCCGGCCTCATTTTGCTGGTTACATCACCGGTGATGCTGGTGATTGCGATTCTGATCAAAATAGATAGTCCCGGCCCCGCGATTTATCGCCAGATGCGCATCGGGCAGCACGGGCGGCGCTTTGTGATCTACAAATTTCGCACGATGAACGTGAATGCGGATCAGATTATTGATCCGGACAAAGTGCGCGAGATGTGGGAGAAAAAGAAAGACGACCCGCGCGTTACGCGCATAGGTTATTACCTGCGGCGCACCAGCCTTGACGAACTGCCGCAGTTCTTCAACGTGTTAAAAGGCGATATGAGCATTGTCGGGCCGCGCCCGGAAGTGACGTGGCTGGCAGATTCTTACGAATGGTGGCAGCGCAAGCGTTTTGAAGTGCCACAGGGCATCACTGGTTGGTGGCAGGTGACCGGGCGCAGCGATAAGCCGATGCGCCTGAACATTGACGATGATCTGTATTACGTGCGTAATTTTTCGCTGTGGCTGGATTTACAAATTATGCTGCGCACGATCATTGTGGTGTTCACCGGCAAGGGAGCATACTAGTGGCAGCAGCGTCTAAGCACGCCCGGCAGCCACTCTGGCGCAGGCCGGTCGTGTGGTTGATTGCGATCTTGATCGCGCAGTTTGCGCTGGGGACAGCCCGCATCGCTGCTATGCCGCTGTGGCGTGATCATGAGGCCGACTTTTACGAGGTCGTGCATTTTCTGATCGAGCATGGCCGCCTGCCGGGAGTAGAGGATTATCCAGCGGGTGATGCGGATATCCGGCAGGCCACACAGCCGCCGCTCCATTTCTGGTTGATGGCGCCAGTGATGGCGGCGTTTTATCAGGATGATCCGGTGCTGCCGGGCGCGCAGCCTCCAGCGATATGCTTCGGCGCTGAAACCTTCAACCGCACGCAAGTATTTTATCCCCATACCATAAATTACGAGGGCTGGCCGCAGGGCGCGGCTCAGGCAGGCTATGCGCTGCGGTTCGTCAGCCTGATCTGCGGGTTGGTGGCGACGGCCTTCACTTACGCCGTCGGGCGCGCGCTGGCACCGAAATACGCGGCGATTGCGCTGGCAGCCGGGGCGATGATCGCCTTTGAGCCTTCGATCATGGCGTTGAACACGGCTATCAGCAACGACGCTTCCATGATGATGGTGGCGGCGATTAACCTGTATTTCGCGCTGATGTTGATTCAGACGCGGCGCTGGCGCTATGCCGTTTTGATGCTGATCTTTGCGGTGCTTGCCATCCTTACTCGTTTGCCGGGATGGGCGGTTGCCGGGTTTAGCGGGGTGGTGTTTGGCTTCGCGTTAATTCGCGCTGTGGTAGAAGGCTACAAGCGTAAAGGCATACGGGTGCTAATTTTGCCTGCGGTGGTGCTGGTTGCAGGCGCAGTCGGGCTGGCGGCGATCATGGCTTTCAATTACAGCCGCAGCGGGTCGTTTTTCGGACGCTATGCCGGGCAGGAATTGCAGGCATTACAGATTTTCCAGCAGCCGGATGTGGCAGCCCGTATTGCGCTGGACGTGTTGAGAATAACGTTAGATGAATTTGGCGCGCCGTTATCGCAGATCGCATCCCATCGTTTTGTGATGCTGCAAAACATCGTGCTGGTGGTCGGGCTGGGCGGGGCTGCCCTGCTGGTTATTGCCGGAATCATACAGGTATTCCGCAAGCGCAGTGTTCCGCTGGCGGGCGGGGCACTGGTGATCTGGCTGGCGGCGCTAATGGGCATGGGGTTGGTGATCATCCGTAACGTGATCACGGTTGAGGCGTGGGGTGGTATCACCGAATACAACTATGCCGCGATCTACGCGCCGATACGCTATTACGCGCCCGCTTTGCCCCCGCTGGCCGTGCTGGTGGCGGTCGGATTCTGGACGCTGGCAAACGCGGCGCTTTCACTCTTTTCAAAGCGATTTTCACCTGAAACTCAGCGCAATTTGCGAAACGCCGCGTCGCTGCTTCCGGCTGTATTAGGGCTGGGGCTGCTGCTCATCACAAGCATTTCAATCGGGCGGCTGCTGGCAGAACGCCCGATTGTGCCAACGATGTCGCCAGATCAGCTTGCTGAATTTAGCGGCGTGACCGCAGTGAGCGCGACGGCTGAAGACGGCTTTCCGCAAATAGTTGGCTACCGCGCAACGCCGGAAGATAACGGCTATTTACACGTTTCGGTGTATTCCACTGTGGAAACGGTGCCAGAATGGAACACGGCGCTTACGTTGATGCTTGGCGATGACAGTTGTACTTTCTTGCCTGCGCGCGGCTATTCAGGAACATTGGTGTGGCAGCCGGACACGGTGTACGTACTGGAAACGCGGGTTGCCAACTGCTCAAATGCTGAAGATCAGCCGTTATCGCTGGCGGCGATATGGAGAGGCGCAAGCCTTCAAGGCGACTATATAGCTGAGTCGCTGCCTGTGGCATTAGGAACGGTGGAGGCGCTGCCTCGCGGGAGGAACTGTCCGGCTAACCTTGGCATCATTGACGGCGGCTATCAGATTGTGCGGCTGAACACGCCGGAAACCGTTGAGCGCGGGGAAAATTATCAACCCTCACTGAAC
>CAZBPB010000162.1:7865-8101 GCA_964493565.1 uncultured Pleurocapsa sp.
GGATTGTGCTTTACAGAACGCCAGAGGCATACGTGCGGCGGCTGATATTTACACACACTGAAAGTGGGACAAGCTTCACCTGTGAGTTTATGGATCGCACCATGAATGTGTGGGCGGCGGGCGAGTATGTGTATTCAGATCGCTGCCCGATCACGTTTCCAGCAGATGCGCCTACAGGCGAATATACTATTTCGGTGATCGGGCTGATGCCGGATGGTCAGCCTTTACCCGCTGAA
>CAZBPB010000162.1:8121-8355 GCA_964493565.1 uncultured Pleurocapsa sp.
CCAGATCATGTTATCCCCATTGGACGGGTGATCGTCACGTAAGCGCCTACGCGGCGTTGCGCAGGCGGCAGGCGCGCGCCGATCAACGCAGCGGCGAGGCGTTACACTGAAATTAGATTTTGCGCGCCGGGAGAATGCCCGTGTCTCTAGTTTGGCAGGCTGCCCTTATTGTGGTCATTATTTTTACGTTTAGCAGCGCAACCTTCGCCCAATCCAACGACGGAAGCTGTCCGC
>CAZBPB010000163.1:0-1361 GCA_964493565.1 uncultured Pleurocapsa sp.
GCATGGCCCAGCCGAGCCGCACCGGGCGGGTGCGCGCGGCCGCGCTGTCGCCGTCAATACTGCCAAAATTCCCCTGACCTTCAACCAGAGGGTTACGCATGGCGAAATCCTGTGCCATACGCACTAACGATTCATACACGGCTGCATCACCATGAGGATGATATTTACCTAACACCTCACCGACGATACGCGCGCATTTTTTGAAGGGCGTATCTGAGCGAATGCCCATATCGTACATAGCGTACATGATGCGGCGATGTACCGGCTTCAGGCCGTCGCGGGCATCTGGAAGCGCGCGCGCAACGATCACGCTCATGGCGTAATCAAGGTATGCTTCGCGCATTTCCTGCCCGATGTTTATTTGGCGGATATTTCCAGTGGTCATTGTTGTAGCTTGCTCCAGCGGCTGACGCGCAATCATTCTAAGGGAATGGGCGGTAATGTCAACTGAACATGCGTTCTAATTATATCACGAAATTCTTACTTGTAGTGGTAAAGCGTAGGGTATTTTCTCTTGAGAGCATACTTTCTCTTATGATACGATACCCCGCATGGACATAATCTCTCAGCTTTTACGCTTGCTCGGCCTACTTTTTCTCGGGCTTTCCAGTGCATGCGCGCCGCAAACGCCGGTGCCGGTGTATTGGACAGCAACACCAGTGGTAACAGCAACTGCTATTCCTGCAACTCAAGCGGCTGTGGCTCTAACCGAAGCTCCAGCGACGGCTACGCTTGAACCTATCATTTCGACCAATACGCCAGTTCCAACAAATACGGAAACTACAGTGGCGATTGCGCCGACGCTAACTCTAACACCTGTACCGCCAACGGCAACCTCTGTTCCTACTGAAACCTCAAGTTTGACTGCCGGCGCAACGTGGCAGGGACCAGTAGTTTCGGGTGAGGTATCGCCGCCTCCAACATTTCCGGTTTCTGCGCCAACGACATCTCCGATATCTGGCGAACCCACGATAACACCTACTGTGCCGGATTTGCCTTTGAGACCATATTTACCTGATCTTGACGGCAGCCAGATTGGCGTGCAGCTAGACATAAACCTGTCACTGCAAGACTGGCAAGCGGCGATGGGCGATATTGAGCGACTGGGCATTAAATGGGTAAAAGTACAACTTTCCTGGCGCGATATGCAACCAGACGGGCCGAATCAAAAGAACGATGAATTTTTCCTTCGCGTTGAGCAATATCTGGAAGATGCGGCTAACCGCGGATTGAACGTGATGATCAGCGTGGTCAAAGCGCCACAATGGGCGCGTTCGGTACATATTGAGGACGGCCCGCCAGATAATCCGCAAGATTTAGCGAACTTCATCACACTGGTGTTTCAGGAAATAAATGCCGAT
>CAZBPB010000163.1:1371-8315 GCA_964493565.1 uncultured Pleurocapsa sp.
GACTACATTGACGCAGTAGAAATCTGGAACGAGCCAAATTTGCTGCGTGAATGGCAAGGGACGCTGCCCTTTAGCGGCACGGGTTATATGCAGTTATTTGCGCCTGCTTATCAGGCGGTTCGCGCCTATTCACCAACGATCCCGGTGTTAACCGCTGGCTTAGCACCGACCACTACGAGCAGTTTCTCGATTGATGACGGCGACTTTTTGCGCCAGATGTACGGAGCGGGGCTAATGAACTATCCCGATGTCATTCTGGGTGTTCATCCTTACCCGTGGGGCAACCCGCCGGATGCGCGCTGCTGTGATAACGTGGAGGGGCAGGGCTGGGATGATAATCCGCACTTCTTCTTCGCGGATACGCTGGATACTTATCGCCAGATTATGCGTGAGAACAACGACAATCGTCAGATGTGGATTACCGAGTTTGGCTATGCCAGTTGGGATGGCTACCCGACGGCGCCGCCCGCCGGTGATGACTGGATTTTGTATACAGATCGGCTTGAGCAAGGTGTAAACACAATCCGCGCGCTGCAAATTGCCCAGACCAGCCCGGATATAGGCGTGACCATCCTCTGGAATTTGAACTTTGCTACGCTGGCGGGCATGGTACAGAACAGCGACGAGCGGGCAGCCTACAGTATGCTTATTCCCGGCGATGGCTGCGCGCTGGATTTGAATAGTACCAATCGTACAGAGCGCCCCCTTTACTGGATGGTGTATGACGCGATACGACCGGAAGTTTCGCTTTCAGATTACTGCGGCGTAATTCCTGCGCCAATGCAGTAGCTGAGCAGCATGTAAAGAACACCCGCTGAAACCAGCGGGTGTTTTGTAACTAGCCTGACGACTGAACTGAATACAGGCGTAGGCGGCTGTAGTCCAGATAACAGGTTCGCCCACCACCCACTGCGGCACCACCGAATGAATTGGTTGTATAAAAGCCAGAGCTATCGGGCAGCCAGATTAAGCTGGTGATCGGCAAATCCCCCGGAACGGTAAAATCAACATCGGCAAGACTGCGCCCGTCATTTACGCATTCGGTGGCATGGCGCGCGGGTTCGTTAATGGGTACGGACGGGCTGATATTTCCCGTCTCGCGATCAAAAACAATAAGCAGGCTATCCCCGGAATCATCACCGGCAGGATCAGGAACGATTCCGGCAATGAAGCGATTATCCGGGCTTGGCCAAAAGAAGGGCGTAGGCGCATTATAGGCGGCTGAAACAGCGCCGTCAGGCAGACTATAGATGGTGAAGCTGGACGAGAAATCGTTCATATCGTCATAGTTTAGAAGATAAGGGATGTAAAGGGACTGACCGTCTGGCGCGAACACCGGAAAATATCTTTCTGAGCCATCCGGTGTATCAATCACGAATAACTCATCTCCACTGTGCAGGTCGAGAATGTGAATGCTAGAAACATCACTTACTGCGGCGATTGTATGATCGGCATTGTATACGGTGCTCTCGGGAAAGCCTGCGTAGTCGGGAATCAGGTTTTGCAGCATTTCTAAATTTAGCAGAATGGTTGTAGATTCTGCTGGCGTGTCTCCACTAACGGGCGCAACTATCCTACCTGTATCGTAATCCTGCATGCTATCAGCAAAGATCAATTCGAGCGTATCGTTTGCCGTGTAAGCAAACGGCGAGACGTAACTGGCTACCCACTGCTCAAAAGTGAGCGTTTCAAAGAACGGGGTGAAGTCATCATCACGAGCCTTAATAAATGTGCCACTGGCTAGATCGTAGATGAGGATGGAATAGCCGGAGCCGCCGCAGTTGTCCATCACAATCCATAACTGCGTCTGGTCGGGGTTGAGAGTAGAACTAACAGGACAGTTAAAGCCAATATCAAGTTCAGACTGCAAATCGAGAGCAATAGAATCCTGCGCGGCAGTGCGAAATGCGGCTGTGCCGAGTAGGACGACAAAGGCGGCGACTAAAATTACACTAAAATGGCGAAGCACTCCTAGCATTTGGGTTTCACCTTCAGATTGTGAGGAGGTAGAACATCTCATTGTATTGTAGCCGTTGTGTGTATTTACGCTCGTGTAAAGCCGCAACAAAAAAGGCGATCCAACAGGGATCGCCTTTTTTACGGTTATCTAGCGAGACTATTCTTCTTCGCCGCGTGGTGATTCTTCCGCGTCGTTTTCATCATCGTAGATGTCGGCCCCGGCATCAAGCGCGCCCTGCGACTTAAGCGTGGCGTTGGGCGCAATCAGTTCACGATCCTGATAGGTGTGGAAACCGGTACCGGCGGGAATGAGCTTGCCGATAATTACGTTTTCCTTCAGGCCGTACAGATTATCAGTCTTGCCTTCGATAGCCGCGCCCGCCAGCACCTTGATAGTGTGCTGGAAGCTGGAGGCAGAAAGGAAGCTGTCGGTGGTTAGCGCCGCTTTGGTTACACCCAGCAAAATCGGGACGCCGGCTGCCGGTTCCAAGCCTTGCTCGATAAGCTGCTGGTTGATCTTAAGCAGTTGAAGCTTTTCGATCAACTCACCCGGCAGAAGTTCACTGTCACCGCTGCGGGTCAACTGCACCCGCGAAAGCATCTTGCGAATAATGATCTCGAAGTGCTTGTCGCTGATATTCACGCCCTGAGCGCGGTACACCTTTTGAATTTCAGTCAGCAGGTACAGCTCGGTCTTTTCTTCACCAAGAATACGCAGTACGCGGTGCGGGTTGAGCGCGCCTTCGGTCAACTGCTGGCCTGCGGCGACTTCAGCGCCGTCATGGGCTTCTGGAAGCAGGCGAGAGCTTGATGGAATTTCATACTCCATTTCCTCACGCTTCTCGAAGCGCAAGTAAATGGTGTTATCTTCTACATGAACCGTGCCTTCCATTCCCGCTAGCATGGTTTCACCGCTGTCCTCATCTTGCGCGAGGATAAACCCTGCGGGCACCTTCTGTTCCTCAACGACGTTAATCGTCCAACCAGCGGGAGACTGGTAGGTTTCAGCAACCACCTCACTGTTGATCACGGTGGCGATACGCACGCCTTCACGCTTGGAGAGGCGCAGCGTTCCACTGATATCGGTGACAACCGCTTCGCCTTTCGGCTTCTTGCGGGCCTCGAAAAGTTCTTCAACGCGTGGCAGACCGCTGGTGATGTCGCCCGATGCCTGCGCGGTACCGCCGGTGTGGAAGGTACGCAGTGTTAGCTGAGTGCCAGGTTCACCAATGGACTGCGCGGCGATGACGCCGACAGCCGTACCGATTTCCGCCATTTCACCACGACCCAGATCACGACCGTAGCAGAGGGCGCAAATGCCGTGAATGAGATTGCAGGTGAGCGGGCTGCGGACATAGATTTCAGGAATATCCAGATTGCGGTTAATTGCCTCGGCAATTTCTTCGTCAATCATGCCGTTACGGGCGACAATCAGTTCGCCAGTGTTCGGATCGTACAGGTCTTTGGCAGCGCAGCGGCCTACGGTACGTTCAAACAGATTCTGGTTGGCAATGTCGTCTGAACGGCGGATCCAGATACCTTCTTCGGTGCCGCAGTCAGTACGGTTGATAATCATTTCCTGCGCAACGTCCACCAGACGACGGGTTAGATAACCGGCGTCGGCAGTACGCAGAGCTGTGTCTGCAAGACCCTTACGCGCGCCGTGCGTGGAGATGAAGTATTCCAGCGCGGTAAGACCTTCACGGAAGTGACTACGAATGGGCAGGTCAATGATGCGACCGGATGGGTCAGCCATCAAACCGCGCATACCCGCCAACTGGGTGATCGGGCCGAAACCGCCTTTGGTTGAACCAGACAGCGCCATGATAGCAATCGGGCCATACGGGTTTAGTGAGCCACGAATTACGTTCTGTAAGCTTTCCTTGGCGTTGTTCCATGTATCAACCGTGTTCTGGTAACGCTCTTCTTCGGTCATCAATCCACGACGGAAGTCACGCTCATTACGGTCTACGACTTCTTCCGCTTCGCGCAGAATATCGGCACGCTGATCGGGAATAGTGATATCGGCAACGGCGACGGTGGTGCCGGACACGGTGGCGTAATGGAAACCCAGATCTTTAATCGAGTCTACAATGTTGGTGGTGATTTCAGGGCCGACGCGGCGGTAAGCCTTATCTACCAGCTCCTGCAGTTCCTTCTTGCCTAGCGTTTTCTGAACGAAGCGCATTTCATCTGGCAGGATACGGTTGAAAATGGCGCGACCCACTGTTGTCGGTTCCGGCTCTGGCTGTGGCTCGCGGGTTTCTAGATATGACCCCAGCAGAATCGGTGTGTGCAGACCAACCAGACCGATGTTGTAGAGATATTCTACTTCGTCGAGGTCAACCACATGACGACGTTCGTGCAGGTTTGCCGCAACAAGCTGTCCCGTCAAACCCTTTTCGCGCAAGAAGCTGCGCGATTCATAGGTATTGGCAAGTACGGCATCAACTTCACCGCTAATGACCGCCTGAGAAGCGCGGAAGACGGCTTCGGTGACGCGTTTTTCATCTTTGGCGATTTCCGGCGCGTCATACATCACCAGACCGGGAATATCGTGATCCTGTGCCCAGTAATAGCCGTTGCTGCGGAAGCCCACGCCGATCTTCATGGCAGGGTTAAGCAGGGCGTCAAAGGTACGGAATTCATCGGCACGATCCGGACGGGTGAAGATTTCAACCGACGGATCCATAGTCAAGTAGTAAATTCCCAGCACCATGTCTTTTGCTGGCGCCACAATCGGCTGACCGTCTGCAGGCTTGAGCAAGTTCTTGGTGCTTAGCATAAGTTCACGCGCTTCCTGAACGGCTTTATCGCTCAGGGGAACGTGAACAGCCATTTGGTCACCGTCGAAGTCAGCGTTGAACGCCGAGCAGACGAGCGGGTGAATTTGAATAGCCTTGCCTTCAACCAACTGCGGTTCAAATGCCTGAATACCGAGACGGTGCAGGGTAGGGGCGCGGTTCAGCAGAACGGGACGTTCCTTGATCACTTCTTCCAGAACTTCCCATACTTCCGGCTTTTCACGTTCAATGATGCGCTTGGCACCCTTGACGTTGCTGGCATAGCCATGCGCAACAAGACGACTGATGACGAAGGGGCGATACAATTCCAGCGCCATTGTCTTGGGCAGGCCGCATTGATGCAGTTTCAATCGCGGGCCGATGACGATGACCGAACGACCAGAATAGTCTACGCGCTTACCGAGCAGGTTGCGGCGGAAGCGACCTTTCTTGCCTTTGAGCATATCGCTCAAAGACTTGAGTTCGCGGCGACCACGACGGCTCATCGCTTTGTTGCGCTGATTGTTGTCAATTAGGCTGTCTACCGCTTCCTGAAGCATACGCTTTTCGTTGCGCACGATAACATCTGGCGCGCCAAGCTCTAGCAGGTGCTTCAAGCGGTTGTTACGGTTAATCACGCGGCGATACAGGTCATTTAAGTCGCTGGTGGCGAAACGACCACCGTCGAGTTGAACCATCGGGCGCAAGTCTGGAGGGATGACGGGCAGCATTTTCAGGATCATCCATTCAGGACGATTGCTGCTCTTACGCAGGTTTTCAACCACGCGCAGACGCTTGGTTGCCTTCTTTTTGCGCTGCTTGGAACGGGTCGTGCGAACCTCAACCCACAGATCCTTCGCCATCTGTTCGAGATCCATATCTTTCAGGATTTCGTAGAAGGCTTCAGCACCCATATCAGCCTGGAACACCTGACCGTAACGCTGCTTCAACTCACGATAGCGGTTTTCCGGGAGGAACTGAAGAATATGGAGATCGTGCAGTTCATTACGCGCTTTTTCGGCGTTCTGGCGCAGCAGTTTCAGGCGATCTGTAATTTCGATATCCGCTTCGGTGGCAAGCGCATTGATTTCGTTTTGCGTGCTGGCTTCACCGGCAAGCTCGTCAATTTGACCGCGGCGC
Source organism: uncultured Pleurocapsa sp. (assembly GCA_964493565.1). Classification (GTDB taxonomy): domain Bacteria; phylum Chloroflexota; class Anaerolineae; order Aggregatilineales; family Phototrophicaceae; genus Flexifilum. The sequence goes on from CAZBPB010000163.1 coordinate 7,254, forward strand.
ATGACATCAACTTCCGACTGAAGCTCGTTCAGGCGGGCGTTAACAATGTTTTGTACGCGGGCAGTATGCGTATTGTCAATAATTTCACCCTTAGCCACGATGACGGTGTTGGCTCCGGGGAAATCAATGTCCGCTGGCGCAGTCTGACCCATATAGGCGTCAATCCGGGTCTGAACACTTTGGGCTTCACGCATAACTTCATCACTCAAACGCGAAAGCTCATCTTCAAAGTGACGATTCACCTCGCGCGTGGTAGCTTCAAGTTCAGTCGCAACGGCATCTTGCTGGGTACGGCGGGCTGCTTCCTGCTGTTCAAGATCGCCACGAAGCGCGCCTTCTTTTTGCTGAAGCTCTTTCTCGATGCGGGTTAACGCGCGCAGACGAGCTTCTTCGTCAATATTAGTCACAACGTACTGAGCGAAATACAGCACGCGATCCAGATTGCGACGGCTAACATCCAGCAGCATGCCCAGATAGCTGGGGACGCGCCGGGTATACCAGACGTGCGCGACGGGGGCGGCTAGCTCAATGTGCCCCATACGTTCACGGCGAACGCTGGAACGGGTCACTTCTACACCGCATTTGTCGCAGATGATGCCTTTATAACGGATGTTCTTGTATTTGCCGCAGTAACACTGATAGTCGCGAGTGGGGCCAAAAATGGCTTCGCAGAACAACCCATCCTTTTCCGGTCGCAGGCGACGGTAATTGATGGTTTCCGGCTTCAGCACCTCACCGTAAGACCAATTCTTAATGTCCTCAGGCGACGCTAAACTGACGCGCAGCGCGCTAAAATCCTTCGCCTCCAAGGCGGTACCTCCTCTGCGCTAATAACAGTAACGAAATGTTGATTATGACTCAGTGGAATTCGCGGATTTAACCGCAGACAATTGAGCGAAAGACTTCTGACACACTTCGGCGACAAACGACAAAACAGCGCATGGAATCTCGATTCCAGCGCTGCGTTCACAGTGAGGGAGCGCAGAAGTGATCATTGGTACGTAGGATTATATAGACACCTAAGGGAAAAGTCAAGATCGCGGCGGCGCGGGAAGGGCAATA
>CAZBPB010000164.1:0-3247 GCA_964493565.1 uncultured Pleurocapsa sp.
CAGCACAACAAGCGTTCATGGAATTGCAGTACGGGCGTGAGATTAGCCTCACCCGAGCCTATCCACATCCCGATCAAATTACGTGGCTAGGGGAATGGGCAGCCGAACGCGGCGAAAAATTACCGACGGGTGAAGGCGCCACGTCAATGTTGGTACGGGCGCTGCAAGATGGTGATGCCGAAGTAAGATCACTTGCCGCAGTAAATCTGGGTCAACTAGGCTCAGTGGGTACGCTCAAGTCGCTGTATGCCGCACTACGTGATCGCAATGAAGAAGTGCGAACATCGGCATTCTGGGGATTGGGACATCTTGCAGAATATATTGGCGAGCCGCTGCCTAATCCTACTTAGAACTTTATTGCTCTTCTCGCAAGCCAGAATCGGGGGGATAAGACATGCGCTTATTCCCCGATTTTTACACTTAAAACTTAAGCCGGAGATCTGGTTGTTACAGCAAATACTATTCGGCTTCAGGAGTCGCTTCTTCAGTAGCTTCATGAGCAACTTCAAGTGTCGCTTCGACCGTAGATTCTGCTGCCTGGAACGAAGCGGGTAGCACTTCATTCTCAGCATCACATAAGAACACACGATCAAAATCGGTATGGTAAATATAGGTATTTTGTCCCGCAGTCAATACAATACGATAGCCGTTGGCTAGCGCCTGTTGATATTGGGCGCCTGGCTGTGGGCAACCAAGACTGCTGTCCGGCCACGTCACCGCCTGGATCTCATTAAGCACAATACGCCGAGTAGGCAAGTTAAGTTGTTGGCCTAAGGCACGTTGTGCAACACCTATCAATTCGGCTGCAACAGGATCAATCTCGACCAGTGTCTGCTCTTCAGCAGTTAAGGCAGTACGCGTGGGTGCGACTGTCATTAATAGATCTTGCGGTGAGGTTAACGATTGTAGTGTTGCCGTGGGAGGTATAGGCGTTGGCGTAGCAGTTGCAGTTGACGGGATTAGTGTAAGCGTTGGGGCGTTTGTTGGTTGTGCTTCAGGCGCACAACCTGAGGCTAAAACCAACAATATCAGTACACCTAAATTGCGCCAGAAACTATTGACCACCATGTAAAATGGTTTCCACCTGATATACGCTCAAGCCTTCAATGCTTACGATTTTTTCGCGTCCATTTTCACCAGCGACCACGGCAACATTCTCAGGAGGTACGCCAAGCTGGCTGGCTAGAAAATTCACCAATTCTTGATTTGCAGCCGGAGATCCAGCTGGTGAAGCCGTCAACCGAATTTTAAGCACGCCGTCATCCTGAACACCTGCAATTTCAGTGTGTTCAGCCTGAGTGACAACACGTACCGTTATTGCTGCGCCACCGCGCGCGTCGGTAATTTCAAACCTGCGGCTCATGGTCACACCTCATGGGGAAGCTATGCCGCGATTACCCATAGATCGTAGCACGCTCTCATACGAGAGACAAGTTATACCAGCCTTATCGGAAATCGGGAGAGTTTAGTGAAAATACCGGGCACAGAACTCCGTACCCGGTATTGCAAATCCATTGATTAACGAATCACCTGCAATAGTACGCTCAGAATCAGGAATACAATCAGCGGGCTAAAATCCATCATGCCAGTTTGCGGCAGCAAATTACGAATCGGTCGCAAGACCGGCTCGGTAATTTCATAAATGAGTTGAACCCAACGATTACTGCGGTCAATATTGGGAAACCACGATAGTAATACCCGTGCCAGTAAGATCAGATTGAACGCCAGCAGTACGTAATACAGTAAAGTGCGAATAATCTCCATTCATGTACTCCTTCAGTCGCGTCCCTATGCATTAGGTTCGCTCTTTTGAACAATTGGACTCTCATTGAAGATAGCCCGACCAATACGAACGAGGGTTGCGCCTTCTTCAATAGCGACCGGATAATCATCGGTCATACCCATGCTTAGTTCGGGAATCGGCAGTCCGATCTTCTCCTGTAAGGCATCCCTCAGCAGACGCAAGCGGGCGAAAATTTGGCGTGTTTCTTCCATATCCCCAACAACTGGCGCCATTGTCATTAAACCTACAAGGTCAAGGGATGCAAATCCGGCAATCTCACGCACCTCACCAGCAAATACCTCAAATACAGCTTTTTGCTCCTGCCATGCAGCGCAAGAAAACCCTTGCTTGCTCTCTTCGCCAGAAACATTCACCTCAACCATGATCTTCAGCCGTCGTGATTGAGGAACACTGCTCGCAAGCTTCCCGGCCAATTTCACACTATCTACCGATTGCACAACGTCAAACAATGGCGCAACATCCTTTGCCTTGCGACTCTGAATATGACCTATCATGTTCCAGATCAGTGTGCCAGAGATTTGTGCATTCACAACCGCGATCTTACCCTGTGCTTCTTCTACGCGATTTTCGCCAAAATGTTGCACACCAAGTGCCGCTGCTTCCAGTACTTTTGACGGTGAGTGCGTTTTGCTGACCGCAACCAGCGTAACAGTTTTTGGATCACGTCCGGCATTATCACAGGCTCTTGCGATCTTTAAGCGAACCGTGTTCAGGTTTTGAGCAATGTTCATAAGCTAATCACGGTTCCAAACCGTCCGGTACGTCCCAGTTCCGCGCGATGCGAGTAAAATTCATGAACATTTTCAGCGGTACACATTTCTGCAACTTCTATCGTTCCCACCCCAGCCCGCTCCAGATCGAGCCGGTTAGCAGTCCATAAATCTAGATAGGCGCTTCCGTCAACCGGATCACGATGTATTAAGCCATTAGTGGTATGAAAGTAATCTGATACTGCCCTCACAACCTCTTCACCAACTTGATAGTGACCAGGGCCAATTGCAGGGCCAATGCCTGCGTAAATATTGGAAGACTTGCTGCCAAAAAAAGTCACCATTGCGCGCACAGTCGCGGCAGCCACGCCCTGCACTGTTCCCCGCCAACCTGCGTGGGCGATTCCTATCGCCCCAATAAAAGGATCAATAAGCAGAATTGGCGTACAATCGGCAAAGCGCATCGTAAGCGGCAAATCGAGCTGGTCTGTCACAATCCCGTCAGCATTTCCTAGCCATCGGCGGTTCCGCGCGGGGCGACTGGCCAGGACAATATCCGCACTATGGATTTGCCATACACTGCATGCGCGCTGCCCCTGAACACCAGATACTGCATACATCAACTCATGATTGGCCCGTACATTTTCTGGCTTATCGCCGACATTGCCACCCATGTTCAGCCCGTCAAAGGGAATATCACTTACACCGCCAATACGTGTAAAAACACCATGTT
>CAZBPB010000164.1:3257-8307 GCA_964493565.1 uncultured Pleurocapsa sp.
AGCCTTCAAATTGATAAAACACTAAACCATCACGCTCGACGCGTTTCACATCAATTTCCCCTAAATCCGTGCCTAATCAGTTGATTATAGTCTTGTCGCGCAATCCATTCGATAGTCGCAATTCACCGCTATATCATTTAACGCGCGAAACTTTGATACTTTGTGCGGGCTATCCGGCGCTATAATCATTTCAGCTTTACAAACCCTATTTTAACGGGGTCACTTATGATCAAAGATGTGGTTTGAGAACGTATGGATAATCGTCTATTCAACCGGCGTTACGATCAAATCTCGATCATGATTGTCGAAGATCATCCTTTATTCCGTGACGGACTAAATGCGGCCCTGTCTCTGGAAGATGATCTGGTGGTGATCGGCTCATACGCTGATGGCGAAATTGCGCTGGATATGGCACAGAAATTTCGCCCTGATGTAGTTCTAGTAGATGTGAACCTACCCTCAATGAACGGCCTTCAAGTGACCCGCATGTTGAAAGCGCAATCTCCAGGAACAGCCGTGGTGGTTTTAACTGCGTACCACGACTCCGAGCAGGTGCTCCATGCTATGCGAGCCGGTGCATCAGCTTATTGCGCCAAAGATATTACTCCCACCGACTTGATTGATGTTATTCGCGCAAGTGCCGCAGGATATTACATTGTTGGCGCGCAAAAACTGGATAGTGAGGCGCTGCAAAAATGGATCAACCGCGGCGTAGAAGCTATCTCACCCTATGTCCTCGATCCTAACGAACACTACTCGCCACTTAGCCCACGCGAGATGGAAATTTTGCAGTTCGTGACCAATGGCATGAGCAACAAAGAAATTGCGATCAAGCTTGGGATAAGCCAACAAACTGTCAAAAATCACATGACCTCAATTCTGAAAAAACTGAATGTGCAGGATCGTACGCAGGCGGCTGTTGCCTCGCTCCGTCATGGATGGGTACGTCTGCAAATTGATCCGTCTGAACTGCATTTACCTGATGTAGACGATGAATAAGGGAGGGTTGCTTATGGATGCTTTCCGCGCAGATAGTCGCTCCCGCGACGAACTTATTGAACTGGTTATGCAAGAAATCAAGCGTGTCCGTGAAAAGCTGACTGAACTCAAGGTACAAATTGATCAGACTCAGATCGTGGTTGACCGCGAACAACAACGCAGCACTGATGTCATCACCGAGTTGCGATATATTCAGGACAATATCGAGACAATGCCACGTCAGGATATCCGCGCGAAATACGATGAAGCGCTGGATGTCCGTAACCGGCTTTCCACTATGCGCGGTCAATTAGAGAAGTTCCAAAGCACCCGCGAACATCTGGAGCGAGAGCAAAGTTTACTATCAGGCATATTGAACCGTTTACAAGGGATTGACGCGCTTCCGGCAACCGGCGCGCTCGCGCATTAAACATCGTGCGTATCATTACTGCACAGGAGGAAGAACGCCAGCGCCTTGCGAGGCAAATGCATGATGGCCCGGCACAATCACTAACCAACTTCATTCTGCAGACGGAAATTTGCCAGCGTTTATTTGATCGTAATCCCCAGCGTGCTGCGGAAGAATTGGATAACCTCAAAAATGTCGCCAGCGTAACTTTCCAAAAAGTGCGCGATTTTATTTTCGATCTACGACCAATGATGTTGGACGACCTCGGCGTAATACCAACAGTCCGCCGCTATGTAGACTCCTACAAGGAAAAGAATGATATTGATGTTCGATTGGACATTACAGGGGAAGAACGCCGCCTGCAAACCCACCGCGAGGTGATGATTTTTCGCAGCATACAGGAACTGATGGGGCAAGCGCGCGATTATGCGAACGCTTCCGAAATTGAAATCAAGCTGGATGTGTCAGGATCACCCATTCGCATTCAGATTGAAGACAACGGACGTGGCTTTAATGCAGAGGAAGCGTTTACTTCCGTAGATGAGCATGTGCAAGACCCCCGCGTTCAGGCGCTAACGACGCTTCGCGAGCGATTTGAACTTGTAGGGGGGAAGGCATCAATTATTAGCAACGAAACAGATGGTACTTCTGTCAGGGTGGAGCTGCCAGATAGCGACTAACGACATCACCAAATGGTGGAAGTGGCTCTACGCGAATATCTTAAGGATTCTACGCGTAAAGCGTACTTTCTTCTTGTTTGACATTCGGTCTGCATCGCTTACACTAAATGAAGCAGGTTGTAATCTGAATGCAAAGATTTCCTAAAATTTCACTTACCGGCGCTGCCGCTCATTCGACGGAGGCTATTTCATGAATCGAACTCGTTTGATTCTACTACTGCTCATCCTGATCTTGCTGGTCGTTGTCGTGGTGGTGGTAGTGCTACCGCAGCTTCAGCCACAAACCGCGCCAGTCGCATCATCCAATACGTCAGGAACACCGCAGCAGGTAGTTCAAGCGCCGGAAGAAACGCCACTTCCGACCGCGACACCGCTCACATTCATTGATATCGTGATCGCTACGCAGGAGTTATCGCGCGGGACGGTGATCCCACCGAACGCAGTAGCCCTACGTCCTTTCCCGGAACAATCAGTTCCTTTTAATGCCATCACCAATCTTGAGGATGTGATCGGCAGGACAGCGCGTACTGACATCTATCGCGAAGAACCGATACTTTCCAGCATGGTGGTGGATAACTTCCAGAGTCTGGCACGAGTTGGTTCAGATGCTGCGGCAATTATGCCAAGCGGATTGGTCGGCATTGGCCTTCCGATTGACCGCCTGACCAGTGGTGGGTATGCCATGCAGGATGGTGACCGCGTGGATCTGATCATTTCCCTGCTCTATGTAGACGTTGATGAGGTCTTCCAATCCATCACACCAAACTCGCTTACCCTTTATACAATTCTTGAAGACGGTTCAATTGAGCTTCAAGAACCACTCGAAGGCCGCCTAGATAGCACTTCCATTGGACCGGTTGTTGTTGGGCCGTCAGAACGTCAACGTCCGCGGTTGGTTACACAAATGACCATTCAAGATGCACTCGTGGTACATGTTGGCAACTTCCCGCCGGATGGTCGCTTCATTGGCGTTCCACCAACCCCAACGCCGCTGCCAGTTGACGAAGAGACAGGTGAAGGCACACCTGTTCCGCCAACTCCAACACCGGCCCGTCCAGACATTGTTTTCCTAGGTGTTTCACCACAGGACGCAGTCGTTATTACATGGCTGATTGAAGCCAAAGTACCGGTGACATTAGCACTCCGTTCAGTCAACGACACCGCCCGTGTACCAACGTCGGAGGTCTCGCTTGATTACATTATGACTACTTACGGAATTGATCTGCCACCGCGAGCACCATTCTCAATCGAACCAGCCATTCGCAGCATCCGTCAGTTGCAATTGGCTGACCAGCTAACCTTCCAGGTTGGCACACCATAGCGTGACAACAGGGGCGGGGCAAATTGCCCTGCCCCTCACGTTTCAACAAACGGTCGCGACAGGCTTTAAGTACACAACTATACATGGGTAGTTCATGATGATGAATAGAGGCGGTTCAGGCGAGCGCGACGTAATCAGTGTGCTGCTCGTTGATGATATTCCCGAAACACGCGAAAACATTAAGAAGCTTCTGGCCTTCGAAGACCAGGAATTCAAGGTCGTTGGTTCAGTCGGTACAGGCCGCGAAGCAATTAAGGCTTCGCTCGAGTTCCGTCCCGACATCATTATCATGGACATCAATATGCCTGATATGGATGGAATTCAGGCAACGAATGAGATTACTAAGCTGGTACCAGCTTCAGCCGTCATAATGATGTCTGTGCAAACGGACGCTGATTACCTAAAAAAGGCGATGCAGGCTGGCGCACGATATTTTCTGAGCAAGCCCGTTGCTCCCGACGAACTTTATGGCACAATTCGTGAAGTATACAAAAACCATGCCCCTTTCCGACAGCAGGCGCAGGCAATATCGTCCTTGCCAGCGGATGCCCCGGTCAGGAAAGTTTCCGTCACATCTGAAGATGGTACGATTCGCGCGGGACATGTCATTGTCGTTTACAGTCCTCAGGGCGGCGCGGGGGTAACCACAGTAGCCACTAATCTCGCCAGTGGGCTAATGAAGAAAAATATCAAGGTATTGCTCATTGATGCCGATGTTCAATTTGGCGACATAGGCGTATTCCTGAAATTGCAATCACAATCCACCCTGGTTGATTTAATCCCCAAGGTAGAAGATTTGGACACTGATTTCTTCGACAGCGTGGTATCCACTCACGAAAGTGGATTAAAGGTATTGCTTGGGCCAATTCGCCCTGAGTTTGCTGAGGAAATTGATAGTAACCCGGAAGCTATTGCCCGAATCATCGAAAAAATTGCCAGCGGTTACGATTTCATTGTGGTGGATACTAGCCGTCGCCTTGATGAGTTATTGCTGTCATTGACCGATATTGCCGATAAAGTAGTACTGGTCTCTACACCTACGCTTTCTGGTGTCAAAAACGTCAAATTTGTACTCGACCTATTTGACAAAATGAGCTACGCACCAGATAAAACAATTTTTGTCCTTAATCGTGTTGAGGATGAACGCAACCGCAATCGTGTCACGATAGCCAGTGACGCCATCGAACGTCATCTAAAACGAAAAATTGAAGCGAAAATCCCTGATAATGCGCCTGTTATCCTCTCAGCAGTAAATCGCGGTGTACCAGTTGTCGCCAACCAGCGTGATCGGATGAAGTCACCCATTAAAGAACTAATGGATCTTTCAGATTACGTATTCAATAGGCTAATGGCCGACAACGCTAATGAAGATGACGCAAAATCGTCCCAGAATTCACAGAAAAAGAGCGGTATCGGGTTGCGCCTTGGAAAAAGTTAATTGACGAGATCGTTCCTTGTGGCATATCGTATGACTAAAGGGAGAATTAACCCATGTCATTGCTAAACCGGATACAAAAAGGCGGTAGCAGCGGAAATGGGGGTGATCAATCGCAAAATCGAGGAACTGGTGCAGCCGGGGGTGATGCAGGACAAGGCGATGAATCTTCGCGTTTGGCTGCGATGCGCTCACGGCAGGCAGCTGTAGCCGGTCGCCCCGGCGCT
>CAZBPB010000165.1:0-8290 GCA_964493565.1 uncultured Pleurocapsa sp.
GTACTGAGGTCACATCAATGGTTTGATCCGGAAAGAAGAACGGCAGGCGCAAAATACCGGGCGCAGAAACGTTGATGTTTTCGTCAGGATGCTGATCCAGCCACACCTGAATACCATCAACGACATTCATAAGCGCCCCGTTGCCGCTGCTATAGCGGGCGTGATCGTCAGGCAGTGAATCATCGAAAAGGTAGTCTGTTCCTGCTGTCGGATCAGGTACAGCAGAGAAAATACCGGGAACAGCCAGGACAACTGCTGCAAGCGCAAATGCGGGCTTTGCCCACACTTTGATACTAACCGCCTCGTACCATCGCGCTATGAAATATGCTGACGGCAAAATCAGAAGTGGCACAATTGAGAACGAGAGCCGATAGTGATAGCTGTATGAATAAAACCACGTTACGAAATAAGGTAGTGCCAGCAGTAACACCCAGCCCAACCGGGAGCCATCACGTCGCAACCCGGCGTCCCACGTTAGCCGCGCATGACGCAGCAGTGCCCATCCAGTAATTAAAGTGCCAGAAATGATCGCCACCCATTCCAACACATTGATCGGACGTGGCGAGATAATTGAGGGCAAAACCCCCGCCCCTATGAGTACCAAGCCCGGCAGCAGGAACTTGAGTGACGGAAATGGGCGTAATGGTCTGAGATAGACATAAGCAATGTAGATGGCCAACGCGAGTATAAGCCAGCCAAATTCTGCTCCGCTTCGTGCAGCAATTGACAACCAGAAACTAGAGGGCAGTACGATAAAGGTATGGCCTAATATTAGGTTCCGGAGATACCATACTGCGCCAACCGGTATGGCAACGACGCCTGATATCAGGATCAATTGAAGGCGGGGCCACGCAGATCGCCACTGGAATCGCGTTCGGAGAAGTTCGACAATGCCCAGAATCGCCAGACCCCAGATGAACGCGCCCATCGTTGGCTTTGACCATAAGCCTATCCCCAGCATCATGCCTGCAAGCGCGGCGTACCAGCGGCGTGGAGACTGCCCAACCCATGCCGAGACAAAGTAGGCAGCGGACAATGCAAACAACCCTGCGATCAGAATTTCGAGATCGCCAGCCCGTGACCATTCACCAACATGAGGATACAGCGTCCAGATCGCCGCAGCATAAAGACCCACGCGCCGGCTAAACAGGCGGTTGCCCAGAACATACACAGCGAGAATGGTTGCCAGATGTAAGAGTAACAGCCCGGCGCGCGCAGCGTGATCATCAATGCCGCCAACCGCCATCTGTCCAAAGGTGTATTGCAGAGGCAGGAACTGCGGATAATAACCGATGCTATCGGGGATCAAGCCTTCTTGAAAAAACAGTCGTCCCAGATATCCATAGACCCAGAGCGTATCATACGCGGTAAACGGCCAGAAGGAGATCGCCACCCAGCGGACGACCAATGATGCCACTACGAGTACGGCAGCTAAAATTTCATCAAACGCCCATTTTACGCGTGGTTTAGACTGTCCAGACTTACGCCGGTGATAGGCAATGAACCCGGCAATCCCTGCGGTTGCTATCGTGCCGCCCAGAACAATCGGGAACTGCATCACGGGCTGGCCTGTATTCGCGCCGATGGTGCCTAAAACAAACATCCACAGGCTGAGCGCAGCGGCGCCAGAAAAAATTCCTACCGCGCCAACTTCTAGCCAATCACCCCAGTCGTGGCGCGGCAGCAGCGCCAACGCCAGCAACGCGCCAAGCCCGATATAGACCCAGAGAAATACCGGCGTTGCAGCAAGGGTATCGTTTATCCAGTAAGGCATCAGTTTAGTACACGATCTCAGACTGAGGACGTAGTGATAAGATGCGCCCGCCACCCAAACTGATATATACCCAGCCCCAGTCATTCACCACCACATCAAATGGCCGCGCTGGATAGAAGCCGACACCACGCCAATTCAATGTACTTGATGAAAGCGACGCAAACGCTGGATCAGAGGAACTGGATATCGGGATCATTGTCCGCGTTACAGGCTCATCGGTATCAAATTCACTCACTGCCGCAAGCTGGTAGCCAACTAGATCAAGTTCGTTGAAAGTACCGCCCATTGCAAGCAAGGCGTTGTTCACCATGCTCTCAATCACATCCGAGTCATAGAATGCCAGGCCAAGGGGCTGGCTGCCTGTTGGAAATACGACTGCTGGAGGCGTTTTGTTATCACAACCATTCTCAACTAGCGCACTGCCCATACCCACACATGTTGGAAAGCCAAAATCTGCGCCAGCGGTCACGCGGTTAAGTTCATCGGCAAAGTTAATGTTCGGCAAATTTGGTGGCGCGCTATCCGCAGCCCACAACTCTCCATTGCGAACTACCAGATCGGATGGCTGCCGAAAGCCCGCAGCGACGATTTGTCGGTCTGAGCCATCCAACGCGTAGCTCACTATGATTCCGCGCTCCGCAATGTCATAGATGCAGTAATCACAAGGCGCGCTAATGCCAACATAAATACGTGGTTCAGGATTTTCGCCCACAACACCTACAGCGATCCCGCCTGTCCAATCCCCTTCCCCACCCGGAAGGGAGTCTGCTAGAACCTCGACTTGCGATCCGGTAATCCGGTAGACATGATTTGTTCCGGAAGCGTAAAGCATGCCATTGTAGTACGCCAGGCTGTTAGGTCGATCAAGGCCTTCGGCATAGATTTCGGGGGTTTCTGGCAAGCCATCTTCATCAGTATCGGTGAGCAGCATGATCTGACCCGAAAGCGGCCTTGCAGCAAACAGACGATTATCCGGGCTAACCGCCAGTGATGTGAATGCTAGTTCACCCGCTTCAGGAAGATTCACCACTTCTTCAATACAGGGAATCTCAGAGCTTATCCAGGGCTTGTCTAGCGTAGTCGGGCGATAGTAACAGGGAAGTTCGGGCGCTTGCGCGTGAATTGGCATTACTGCTGCAAGTCCCAAAGATAGAATGACAATACCAAGAGCGTGTTTCAATCAATAGCTCCACAGTTGAGCGCAAATTTTCGCGGTAGAATCATACTATATGCATGTCCTTATGAGCGCTACCCCGCTCCCTGACGCTTGATCAACGCGAGCTTTACGCTTTCAGGCATCTTGAATGAGTCTAATACGCGATATCGTAGACAATCAATCATATTACTGAACAAATGAGCACAGGAAGTTTATAGAACCACACATGTCTTTACGACAACCACACGCGGCAGGTCAACCGATGCATGCAGCACCCGCTTATCAAGCTTTTGTCGAAGTATTTCCAGTAAAAGAAGAGAATATCGGCCCGCTTTCCGCCTACAAGTTGATTTTGAAAGCCAGCAGCGAGATAGAGCGGATCGCGCTGGAACGCAGAATTGGCGGAAAGCTTACGTACCGGCTTGGAGGTATTCTGTCCGGCACATGGGTCTGGTCAAACGGCAAAGTGATCACTGATACGCCGGTAAACACCGTCAAACTTTTGATGTTGATTGAAGAACTGCGCGCATCCTTTGATCTTTACGCCCCGCTGGAGGGTACTGAAAGAGAAGATAGCTGGACTGCGGATGCCGCTACGATTTCTGATTTCGTGGTGCGCGGGTCAATCACGAAGATTGCAAATGAAATACAACAAGCGCTCGCGAAAACCCCCAGCAATATTCCAAATGTGCGGGTAGATCGGGAGTTTCGGGCGCGCTCGTGGGTTGTAAACGATCAGCCGGCTATTTCATTGGCTGCCAGCTCTCGATTGATCTACGAAAATGATATTGAAAACTACGCACATCATCAGGACAAAATTACCGATCTTGTCGGGCTTGGCGTCATTGATCGAACCTCATCTCTGCAAGGTGAAATCATCAAAGTTGTGGGGCAACTTGGCGAACAACGAGAGCGGCTTCTAGCACTTACCCAGCGCGAAGAGATGGCTGATTTACTGAACAGCGCGCCAGATTCGCGCTGGGTGCTGCGAATCCAATCCGGAAAAAATGAGTATGACTATGTTTCTGACGCACTGGCAATCATTATCCAGGTACAAGCTGAACGGGCGCTCCATTTGAAACCTGCCCAACGCGCACAAATGGTCAAGGCGGTTTCAGATGTGGTTAAAGCTCATGGCTTCATCGGTGATGCCTACACCATGAATAATTCCCCGACTCTTTTTAGCGATGCTACGCCGAAAGTACGTCTGCGTTTTGGCGGTTCAAAAACACGGGATTACGTTGATGATCGGCTTCTGGCGGATTTTCAGTCCTCAGGTGCTTTTAAGCCACGGGACAGCAGTGAAAAACCCCCTGCTCCGCTGCGCATTAACCTGATCAACGCTGCCTCCGATGCCGTAGATGATTTTCTTGAGGCGATGCGGCGGCAGTACGAACGCAGCTTTAACCAGACGCTCGAAATTGTACGCGAACGTAAGATGCGGGTCGCTTCACGGGTAAATCTGGAAAGCGCCGTTCGCCTACTAACTAAAGAACCAGCCGATGTGATGCTGATATTCTTACCAGACAGCGCCGAAGATGGAGACGAAGAAGGCATCAACGATAATTTCAGCATAGCCCAAACCATCGGGCGTGGCGAACCCTGTTTCATTATTCACGAACACCTGATGCAGCAGCCAGACGCCATGACCGCAGTGATCACCGGCTTGCTTGCCCGCGCAGGTACGGTTCCCTATATTCTAGAAGGCCCGCTTGAATATGCGGATCGTATTGTCGGGCTAACGCTTAGCAAACAGGAACGCAGGCAAAACGAGCAGTGGTCAGGCTTTTCCCGAATCTTTCGTAGTGATGGCCTTTTATTATCTGCCGCGACAGCCAGCGCGCAGGTTGATTTTGGCGCCAGTCTGCCCGACACATTCTGGGAACGATTGCTACCCCGCGAATTATTATCGAGAAAGCGATCTATCATCCATTTTGATGGTCGCCTGCGCCGTGAACTTTTGCGGGTACTTGGCGGATGGGAAGATGAGATTGATGCAACATTTTATCCGGTAGAAGTTATTCAGCGCGCTGTATGCTTTTCACAAAGGCGCGATTGTGCCCCCTTTACAGGGCATGCAATTCCGGTTGAATGAGTCGGAAGCATTCGTTATGACATCCGTACCGGGCAACAATATTGCGCCAATGCCACTGCATATTCGCACTGAACCGCCGTTAAGCATTGATCAAGCTGTCCATTCGACAATGATTATGACCCTGTTTCATTACGGGGCACTTGAACGCCCTCGTTTGCCAGTCACCCTGCATCATGGCGAGATCGTGATTGCCGGGTTAGAACGCGGAGTGATGTTGTCAGACACAAGCTTTGATATACCATTCTGGTTATAATTCAGAAATATTGCGTGAAATATGACAACACAGACATACAATTGGAATCACAGCAACGAGAAAGACATGTTGCAAACCGAAACATTTGTTGGGCATGTCCTCGTAGTTGATGATTTCGACCTCAATCGTGATGTTGTGGTTCAGCGGCTTCACAGAATAGGGTGTACAACTGAAGAAGCTGCAAACGGGAGGCAAGCGCTGGAATGCATGAGATCGAGCACCTTTGATCTCGTGCTTCTAGACATTATGATGCCAGTGATGGGCGGCTACGAAGTGCTTGAAACGATGCGACTGGATTCCCAGCTTAGCAAGATTCCAGTTGTGGTGATTTCGGCTGTAGATGATATGGCAAGCATAGCCCGCTGTATCGAATTGGGAGCGGAAGATTTCCTCACGAAACCAATTGATCCCGTTGTACTTAAGGCGCGAACGCTGGCCAGCATTGAGAAAAAACGTCTGCGAGATGCTGAACAAAGCTATCTGAACCAGATCAAATTGGAAAAGCAGCAAATCGCGAATCTTCTAGACCTGATCATCCCTATAGGTGCAGATCTGGCGGCAGAGCGCGATTTCGGACGTTTGCTGATGAAAATTGTGGAGAGCGGTCGCCTGATTAGCCATTCAGATACAGGTATTCTGTATTTGCAAACAGAGGAAGATTCTCTGGAATATGTGGTTGTTTCCAATGCAGCTTCGGGGTTATTACTCACTGCAGCAGATCCGAAGCCGGAAAGCCTGATGCCACTTCAAATTTCTGGAATGTCTTCCAGCTTCCCAGCAATCGCGGCAGTCGTTACCGGCGCCGCTGTACTCATTGAGCATGAGGATGATATCAGCGCGTGGACGGGATTACTTGACCGGGATACAGCATTCACGTATGAAACGCGCAACCTTCTGGCGCTTCCCTTGCAAAACAATCGCCAGGAAATTATCGGCGCACTTGAGTTCACCAACCCGCGTGATGACGAGGGATTAGCCACTGATTTCTCACCGCACATGCAGCAGCTGCTGCACGCCCTCTCACGTCTGGCCGGGGCAGCGCTGCAAGGTTATCTGGAACAGGAATTTGAACCTCAATACAATTACGCACGCGCACCTGTTTCGATTGACCACGCAGCCCGCGAAACACAGGTGCAGCAAATTTCTGAAACAGAATATTTCTTACGACTTCGCGCCAACATCCAACGCCTACGCGAACGCACAACTGGCAAGAGCGGATCTGAACAAATATGAAAGGATCGCCCAATGCCTCGTTCTCATAAACTACTAGATACGATGGAACTGCCACCTGTTCACCGGCGCATTTTCCGGATGATATTGCGGGCGCAGTATATCAGCTATGATGAGCTATGCATTGAGGCGGCTGATCTACCGGATGGCCTGACTGCAACCCCTGAAATGATCAACAACGCCCTCAGTGATATGATTAATTCTGGATTGGTACAGGCAGCGGAAACGGCGACAGGCAAAGTTTTTCGAATTAGCCTTGGACAAAATAGTGATAGCGCGCCGGGAACGTCTTCAACACAGGGGGAAGCACCGGGTTCTATCTGGGATCAATTAGATAACCCGTCAACCCGGCGCGTGTAGCTGGTCAGGTCATATTTGGTCTTAAGTGACTTTCTTTATCGTTTGCTATTCTTTGCGAACGTAGTTAATGTTATTCTGTTAGCGACAACGCTGCGCAATTCAGGAGAACCCGATGTCCAAAATTATCTCGATCCACTCGTTCCGTGGTGGTACGGGCAAAAGCAATACGACGGCGAATCTCTCTGCACTCTATGCCGCCATGGGCAAGCGGGTCGGGGTCATTGACACCGATATCCAATCCCCCGGCATTCATGTGCTGTTTGGCCTTGAAGAAGATGATATTAAGTATTCCCTCAATGATTATTTGTGGGGGAAGTGCGAAATTGAAAAGACAGCGGTGGATGTTACTCCCAGTTTGAAGCGAAACAGCCCTTCCGTGAACATTCCACCGGGCGGGCAAATCTTCCTCATTCCTTCGAGCATCAAAGTTGGGGAAATTGCCCGTGTGCTGCGTGAAGGCTATGATGTCGGGTTGCTTAACGACGGTTTTCAGAATCTGGTTCGCGCGCTAAATCTGGACATTCTACTGATTGACACGCATCCGGGCTTGAACGAAGAAACGCTGCTTTCTATTGCGATTTCTGACGCGCTGGCAATTATCATGCGCCCCGATCAGCAAGACTATCAGGGTACCGGCGTTACCGTTGAAGTAGCCCGAAAGTTGGATGTACCGCGCATGGTACTAATCGTCAACAAAACACCACCCAGCTTTAATTTCAACGAAGTAAGGGCAAGTGTGCAGCAAATCTATAACTGCGAAGTTGGCGCAGTATTGCCCCATTCTGACGAGATGATGACCCTTGCTAGCGCGGGTGTGTTCGTCCTGCGCTACCCGGATCACTCCATTACGCAGAGCTTAAAACACGTTGCTCAGCGCTTGATCGAAGACTGATCTGCTGCAAGAATTAGAGATTAAAAAGACCGCTTCAATTGACGAAGCGGTCTTTTTTATTGTCTGGCTGGAATTTACCATTTGTCGCCAGAATGGGCGGGGCAGCAGCGCCACCCCACCCACTCAGAGACTAGCGGTTACGTTCCTCGCCAATTTGCATTGACGCGCGGCTTGCAAGCTCAATCGGCGGCGTGTTTTGAGGATCGCGGTCGTTGGCCGGATCTTCCGTTAGCTGACTGGCTTCTGCCTTAACATCAATGGCTGGTGCATCAATCGGCAGCGCGTTTGTGCTGAAGATGTTGTTATCAGCGCCGACATTCGGATCTTCCGTAGCATCAGATGTCCAAACAATTGTCGGTGAACTGCACAACCACGTCGGCGAAACATCAACCGTTGTGTCATCTGTCAAATGACGCGTCTGCGCGGGCTGATCGCCAACTGCATACTGGTACACGTAGATGTCCTGATCGCCGTCCAGCGTAGAGTTGTAAGCGATGAGTTGATCATCTTCACTCCACACTGCGTTGCGG
>CAZBPB010000166.1:0-1668 GCA_964493565.1 uncultured Pleurocapsa sp.
TGGCGAGTTGAAATCATCCGGATCAAGAAAAACATCAAAACCAGCCGGAATGAGTGCGCGATACAGCGCCAGCGCCATGATCCGGCTCACGTCTCGCCGGTGGCTCAGGTAAACCGAAGATTTCATTGAGTGTGCCGCCATGCTGCAAAGATAGAGGTTTTCATGCGCCGAATCTTAGCCGTTGCAGTATGAACGCGTCAAGCGAATACGGACAGCGCATTAAGCAAATACCGCATAGAACGGAAGACGTTTGAGAACTGTAATAGCATCTTCCCCGCATTTGCGACGGCTCATACCAGAATAGACCATCTTGATTTGACAAGCGCGACTGCTAAACAGGATGATAGGGAACATAACAAATACCCCTACCACCATTGTTCAGGATGTTTCATGGCAGCTTCAAACCGCTGGCTATTTCGTGCAGTTTGTATCGGTCATTTCACCATTGATCTGTTCAACGCGATGGGGCCGGTTCTGATGGCGTTTATCAGTGGCCACGTAATGGGGCTAACCAATACGCAAATAGGCATCGCCGTCAGTGGTTATCAGCTTGCAGGGGCTTTCAGCCAGCCGTTCTTTGGCTTACGCGCAGATAAAACAGGCGGACGCTGGTTGGGCGCGGGCGGGGTCGTCTGGACGCTTTCTTTTCTGGTGCTGGCGATGTTCGGGGCAACCACCGGTCAGTACTGGGCGATGTTGGTGCCGTTTGTATTAGCTGCGCTTGGCAGCGGCGCCTATCATCCAATTGGCGCAATGTACGCATCAGAAGTGAACGCAACGCGCGCCGCCCATTACACATCTATCTTTTTTCTCAGCGGGCAGCTTGGCGGCGGCCTTGGCCCGCTGCTCATCGGCTCTTTGCTGGATCGTTATGCCACGCAAAATAATTTGTTTACTGCATCGCTTGGTCCTTCTGTACAGAACCAATTGATCGAGCATGGCACGCTTTCTCCGGTAGCGGTGCTGGCGCTTATCGCCTTGCCGGGAATACTGCTGCTCCTGTTTACGCTTCCAGGTCGGCTGGCATATGTGCAGGCGCATCCCCGTAAAACTGGGACTGCGAATGGGAGTGCCATGCCCGTAGCCACCGGTGTCATTGTTTATCTGGCGATCACGATTGCTTTGCGCGCGCTTTCCAATCCCGGCACTGCCGCTTTTATTCCGCGTATCTTTCAATTGAAGGGCTGGTCTGCCAGCGAATATGGGACGCTAAGCGGCATATACTGGTTTGCGGGCGGTATCGCTGGTGTGCTGTTTGCGCGCTGGGCGGCGCGGTTCGGCAGCCGTATGGTTATTGGCTTAACCCTGATTTTGGGCGGCCCTGCGCTGATGTTGTTGCCGACAGCAGAGACAATTCCATCTGCATTGTTATTATCCCTGCTGGTAGGCGCATTGACCGGCGGCAGTCACAGCTTATTGGTGGTTATGGCGCAGCAGATTATGCCTGCCCGAAAAGGTTTTGTCTCTGGCCTGTCGTTGGGCTATATGTTCGGAATGGGTGCGTTGGGCACACTGCTTATCGGCGCGATGTCTGACAAAATTGGCCTTGAAGCCGCATTTCAAGTTGTCGGCGCTGTCACCATAATCACAGGTCTGATGGCGCTCAAACTCCCGGCTGAGGCACTCCTTCAGGCACAGACCGTCATCGAAGCTGCGCCAGTCGCCACT
>CAZBPB010000166.1:1695-8234 GCA_964493565.1 uncultured Pleurocapsa sp.
AAGCGATTGAGGCTGCGACTACCTGAAATCTGGCGTTCTGTTTCTCTACCAATTCATGCCGCTTGCTCATACCTTAATCCTGAAAGCGTCATCGGCGCAACAAATCAGGTTAAAATGAATACACAACTTTCATTTTTATCTGTCTTCATTGGAGGATGCCGTGAGCGGAGACAAGTACGTCATCGGCCTCACTGGCAATATCGCGGTTGGTAAAAGTGTTGTCCGTCAAATGCTTCAGCATCTTGGCGCATATACCATTGATGCAGACCAGCTTTCGCATCAAGCCACCGCGCCGGGCGCGCCAGCGTATCTGCCTACCGTCGAAATGTTCGGTAAATTCATTTTGAATACGGACGGAACGGTCAACCGCTCGCTGCTTGGCAGTATTGTGTTTAGCTATCCTGATGCGCTCGCCAAATTGGAAGCGATTGTGCATCCTGTCGTCGGGCAGGCAATGGCGGCGCTGCTGGCGCGTGCGAAACAGCGCGTGATTGTGATCGAGGCCATCAAATTACTCGAAAGTGATAATCTCCGGAGTATGGTGGATTCAATTTGGGTGGTGGATGCTTCTGCTGATGCCCAGATCAAGCGCCTGACTGAACGTCGAAAAATGTCTGAAGATGAAGCCCGTCGGCGTATCCTCGCTCAGCGCCCGCAGGCCGACAAAATTGCCAAAGCCAATGTCATCATCATGAATGACGGCAATGTTGAAGATACCTGGAAGCAGGTGCAGGCGGCGTGGAATAACCTGCCCGCAAAGGCGCGGGGTGTTCCTGAAACAGTGGCTGTTGCCGTGAAACCGCTTTCCGGCGCAGTTGTAGCCGGGGGTGAGGTCAAGAAGTCAACTGGCATGCACTATTCGATTTCGCCGGGGTTTGAGATCGTTGTGCGGCGCGGTATGCCCGTCAATGCTGAGCTAATTGCTGCGTTTATCAACGTTTCTACAAAGCGTGAAGTCAGCCGCATGGATGTGATGCTAGCTTTCGGCCAAAAAAGCTATCTGCTGGTGCAGGAATTACAGGGCAGGGTAGTGGCGCTGGCAGGCTGGCAGGTTGAAAACCTGATCACCCGTGTAGATGAATTCTATGTTGCGTCAGATGTTCCCCGTGAACCTGTAGTACGCGCACTGATCAACGCGGTTGAAGAAGCCAGTCGCGAACTGCAAAGCGAAGTCAGTTTTGTCTTTTTGCCTAAATCCACGCCTGCCGATATTGGACAGGCTTTTCTAGGAGCTGGCTACCAGCCGATGAAACTGGACGAAATTAAGTTCCCGGCATGGCGGGAAGCTGCCCACGAATTGATCACCTCGGATAATATCGGGTTGATGAAACAGCTTCGCGCAGACCGGGTGATGAAACCGATTTAGTCTGCTAGTTCTCAATGGCTCTATTGTTTCAAAACGGGCGGCACCATGTCTCGCCCGTTTTTGTTTACGGCTCGAACGCTTAATCTTCCAGCCAGCGTGCCCTTTTTCTTCATCTTAACAACGAATCCTCAACGAACAGCAAATTTAGCCACTTGGTTTTGGCTTTATTCGCTATAATGGATGCGTTTGAGGGACACAACTATGCAACGTATTGAAACTTTTCCGCCGGTTCGCTGGAGCCGGGTACATCCTCGCCTTGCAGCATGGATCGCGCTTTCAGCGGGGATGATTATCCTGCTGGTGGTAGAAGCTCGCGATGTTGGCTTACTGCCCGGTCAGTGGCTTGCTCTTGTTGTAGCTTGCGTGCTGGTTGCTGGCGCGTGCATCTGGATCATTTCATGGGAAGATTCAGATGATGTGGAGCTGGCGTCTAGTGAGGCTGCGCCCAAATCTGAACCCGAGCCTTTAAGTGAACCGCCTGCCGAAGCGGCTGCGCTTGAACTTGATCATGAGCAGGGTGTAGATGGCTCGCTAATGCCACCGATCTAATCCCGGTTTCTGATCGTCATAAAAAATTGCAACGGTATTGATCTACACTTCCCCGTAATTATTTCTCCTCTACCTTTGATCAGATTGTGTCGCCGGAACCGGATTTTCGCTAAAAGGACACCCCGGCGGCCCCTCTGGCGGATATACCCATGTCTCCTGTACGGCTGAATCAGCAGACATCGCCCGAAATTCATTGTAAGTGGCCAGCAGAGCCTCGCAGTCACCGCGAATTTGCGCCGCCTGCCCCTGTAAGTACCAGCACTCAAATCGTCGTTCCGCAACAGCCACGTTCTGCATCGCTTGCAGCGCGGCGCAGCGATGTAAGTTTTCCTGAGCGCTGGCAAAATCGCCCTGTAAAAAGTATTCCCGCCCCAGTTGATACCAGCCATCCGACCAGCCGGGTGCCAGATCGGTTACTTCGCTGCAATACCGCAGCGCGCTTTCGTGTTCGCGCAGCATACTGGAAAGCTCGCATAGACGAAAACGCGCTTTCACATTGGTAGGGTCAAGCGTCAATACTTGAAAATACGCGACAGTTGCATCATCGGCATTGCCCGTTTGCATCGCATACAGCGCGCGCTCAAAGTAAAGCGGAATCAAGCTTTGCTGCGTTTGTATAGCTGCCTCAATTGAGCGAACCGCTGCTTCATAATTACCGTTATCGCTGTAAGCAATTGCCAGCGCGCGCAAAGCGTCCACCGTGCTAAGTCCCTGAGCAGAATCGACGGCGCGGCTGCTTTCTCGCAGCGCGTTATCGTGGCTCCCGGCGCTGCTGTAGGCCAGTGCCAATGCTGTGCGCGCCAGGGTATGCTCGGGCCTGCGTTCCAGCACATTTTGCGCCTGTGCCGCTGCGTCGGAAGGGTATCCGTTTACTGCTAGCGCCAGCGCATATGCGGCTGTGATTTCGAAATTCGAAGGCGAAATCCTATGCGCTTCAGCCGCTGCATCAAGCGCTGCTTGCCGATCCGCAGAGCGGTTGTATTCACTGTAGCTGCGGTAAATGAGTGCGCGGGTTAACAGGTTTACCGCGGTCGCATAATTCTCTAGCGATTCTTCGTCGCCCTCATTGATCACTTGCTGCGTCAGGCTGATTGTGTTGGTCAGATCGCCGCGCAAAAATGCGTTGAAGGCCGCGCCCAATTGGTTATCAGGAGTTGAGAGTGGAATGGTATGACTGCGGTTGAGCCATGTCCACGTCAAGGCAGCAGCACCCGCAATCAAGCCGAACAGCAGCAGATATGATCCGCAACCAGCGCCACGCCGACGCCGGCGAACGATAAACCGGGAATGCGAGCGAGAACTTCGCATGAATATGCTCTTGTTGGCTTGTTAGCGCGCGGGGCGCAGGTGTAGAGAAATTACAGTTGAAGGTAAGATGTACACAGTGTAACGTAATCTGCCAGCCATTGAAATATTGGCAGATAGTATTTGTCACCTCACTTAGGTAAGGGATTGTCATCGTGGATTGGAAACGTTGCAAAATTGAAGTGACTGTACCTAAAGGATCAATAAATAGAGTTCTAGAGGCGCTTGGTAACGCCGGTGCGGGGCGCGTTGGCGAATACACACACTGCTCATTCGTGACTGAAGGCGTAGGTCGCTTTACCGCCAGCCTTAACGCCAGTCCCGCAGTTGGCAGGTCGGGGCAGTCCAGCGTTGTACAGGAGCAGTGTATTCAAACATGGTGTGATCGCGCGCAGGTCAGTACGGTAGTCCGCGCTATTCGCGCTGCCCATCCATATGAGGAGCCAGTTATCTACATCGTTCCATTGGTAGATGAAGATATGCTGTAACAGCCCTTGTCAATCTCAAAACCCTCTCCATAGGGTAGGCTGAGGGCGCTAGTTCAAAATAAAAGGGGTGCGATAATGGCAGCACCCCTTCACATCACTCTTTTTCTGAACCTACCAGCTATCCCGTCACCGGCGCGCTCATCGGGTCACCTTCAATCACCCGTACCAGCGGCGCCGCAATCCAGCCTATCGTGCCTCTAAATTCAGTCTGGTACCAGCCGCCATCTGCCGTCCTGCCAATCACCGGCAGAATTTCGCCCCAACCGATGCGCCCGATCTGCTCTGAAACGGTGGTCGGCGCGGCGCGCAGACGAATGCCGTCTTGCGCCTGTACAACAATACCGGTGTGTGAGGCTGGTTGCCCCGAAGTTGTGAATGGCCCCACAATTGGCGCGTTAAATTCGTTGCCGTTGATGAACAGGTAATAGCCCCATGCCCATCCCTGAAAACCGCTTAACTGCAGCAGGAACCATCTTGCGTCGGCATCGCGCCCGATCACAGCATAAGTTTGCCCGCGCAGCAGCCGCCCCACGACGGGTGCGCCAATGAACGGTTCAGAACGTGTCAGCAGTACCGATGCTCGAACTACGGTCGCCGTTAAAGCGCCCGGCGGAATGGCCGGTAATCCTGTGGGTGGAATGCGCGTACTGGTTGGCGTTGGCCCAAATGTAGCTGTAGGAAAGCCAAACGGTGTCGCTGTACCAATCGGCGTAGTGCCAAACCAGCTAAACTGTAGAATGGCTTGATCGATGCCGTTGAAATATTCCACTACCAGACTATGAGAGCCAGCCGTCAGCGTGGCTGTAAAAGTATCTGTGGTCACCACTCGACCAACAAATTGATCGATCACCAGCACACCATCAATGAACAGGCGCGCGCCATCATCCGACGTTAGGAAGAATTGATACGAGCCTGCCGCAAATTGTTGAATACTGCTGTACCGTGCAGACCAGTTGGTTGCTGGCACAGCAGGGTTTGGTGGGTTTGTTCCCCAGTTGAAATTGATTGAGGATACCGTCTCGGTTGCTACCGGCGAACCCTGCAGGTTCGGGTTATTGAAGTATGAGACCGTCCAAAGCCCCCCGCCTTGTTGCGCGGCGTCTGCCGCAGCAAGCTGGGTAAAACCAATTGCGGTTACGCCCACTAGGAGCGTTGCCATAAGTATCGCGAGCCACCGCTTTGACATGCCGTATCCCCTCCGAATGCCGCACATGCAAGGTTAGTAGATTATAACGCGAACATAGCGCCAGCGCATAACATGTAATCGTAGGAGATGTGTCCTAAGTTGTTGTTATACTCTGATCGGCGCAGAAATTCAGCGAGATTGCATACACTGTTGGGACGTATTTACCCGTGTTGAATGTAAATCCCGAAAACAAAAAGATGATCCTTGCGTTGGATGGCGGCGGGATGCGCGGCATTATTTCCGCCGTGATGCTGGCAGAGTTGGAATCCGCCACTGGTAAATTATGCCGCGATATCTTTGATCTGGTGGCTGGAACCAGCACCGGCGCAATCCTAACCGCCGCTGTTGCGCTTGGCGTGCCAATGGAGCAGGTGGTTGCCGAAGTCTATCGCCATAAGATGCCGGAAGCCTTTCCGCGCTACGGCCCCCGCCTCATGTTCAATTATGTTGCCCGCAATACGCGTTATCTGTACCCGATTGAACCGTTTATAGACGCTCTTGCTGCTTATGCCGATGGTATCAAGATAGGCGATATTGATCGCCCGATCATCATGATCACCACCAAAGATGTGCGCACCGGCGGCGTCTATCACATCAGCAATCGCGGCCCTCATGCTGAATTTTTTGCCGATTCACCGCTTGCCGGTGCAGTCGCCGCCAGCAGTGCCGCGCCCATGTTCTTCCCGCCAATTGCCGGAGCTTTGATTGACGGCGGCGTGGGTGCGGATATCAGCCCCTCGCTTTCGGCGGCGGTGATGGCGATGGAACGCCTCGCAGACGAAGAAGCGTTTGTTGATGGTCGGGTGATTTTGATCTCTATTGGTACAGGGTTTGCCCCGAACCGTCACCTCGATCAAGAACTTGCCGCCTCGCGTTACGGCCTTCGCCGCTGGCTGGAATATCTAATTCTTAACTCGCTGGATGATACGGCTTTCCAGGTCGTAGAAACTGCCCGCGCTATTTACGGTAAACGCATAGACTTCCGGCGTTATAACGTTTTGCTCACCCGTGAAAATGCAGAGTCTCTGGGCGTGGACTGCGGTAATTGCGATCCCTCGACCTTGAGATTGGATTCGCGCAAACCCGAACAGGTAAAAGTAATGGAAAATCTTGCCCGCGCCTATGCACAGGCGATTGACTGGTGCGAGCCAGACGCGATGCCCTGGGACACCCGGGGCGGTCATCCGCAGCCGCCAATGATGCCGGTAGACTGGTCTAAAACGCCGTTCAAATAAACATATCACCTGCAGCCGCGCTGATCCACCAGCACCAGTATCAAAACTTCATGTTTTTAACCGTTTTATAACTTTTCGCCGTGAGGGAGAAAGGCAGTGCTGAAGGCTTTTTTCTCCCCTCAAATTTTGCAGCCATATTGTTGGCAGTTTGGATACCTATTCATAGAAAATATGTGCTATTTTTAGAAAGTCCAATCTGATTTCAATGCTTTACGCGCTGTAAAGGCGCGATCAAACAAGAGGGGTTCGCGATGTATCAATCAATGAATGACAAGGTGGTATTTGTTACCGGCGGTGCGCGGCGTGTGGGGCGTGCCATTGCGCTGGGGTTTGCTGCGGAAGGCGCGCGTGTCGTCATTCATCACAGCGCGTCCGATGAACAGGCAGCGCAGACTGCGGACGAGATCAAC
>CAZBPB010000167.1:0-2964 GCA_964493565.1 uncultured Pleurocapsa sp.
CGCCCAACTGTATCCAAAGGTATCCGGCAGCCACAACAGCGGCGTATCTTCTGTTCCAAAATGTTTGTGGAAAAAAGTACGCCCGAGCAAGAACTGCCGCGCCAGCGATTCCGCCCCGATGGTGTTGCAGTCCGGCTCTACCCACGTCCCGCCGATCAGTTCCCAGCGTCCTTCTTCAACGCGCTGCTGAATCTGCGTGAATATTTCGGGATAGGTTTCCAGCGTGTACTGGTAAAGCTGTGGTTGGCTTTGCGTAAATTTGAAATCGGGATACTGCTCCATCAGGCGCAGCACGTTGCTGAAAGTGCGCCCTGCTTTTCGGCGGGTTTGCCCCAGCGTCCACAGCCACGCCACGTCTATATGCGCGTGTCCCGCCCCGATAATATCCACGTCCAGCGGCGCTCCAGCAGCGGCGATACCCCGCTGTAGCACGTCCAGCGCAGATGGCACACTCTCGTAAAATGCGCTTGTTCCCAGCGGATCACGGGTGTCCAGTGTTTGGAAAGCGGCATCCAGCGCATCGTACAGCTTAGCCGTTGTCGGGTGGCTTTCGCCTAGCACTTTCGCCACATCCAGCGCCGTTCTGGTCGCCACCATCAGATCGCGAGTAGGCTGATGAATCTGTACCACCGCGCACTCGCGCATGTAAGGCTGTGTGCGCGGTTCAGCCTCGCTCCACCCGCCTAGCCCCGTCCAACCATGCAGCCCCAGCAAATGCGGTTTGCCATCGCGTAGGCTGTCGGGCAGTCGAATTTCGTGATGATGCCGGTCTGCCGATGCTGCTGCTTGACCATCTATATATGCCAGCGACTCCGGATGAGAAAAATCACCAGAATCGCCCATCGGCAAATACAGCGCAGTTGGCGCATCAGCCGCCCATGCCGCCGGAATCAGGAAACTACTGCGCATCGCGAAGTTCGTTTTCCACGCGCCCCAATAGCTGTGCGGCTGAATCACCTCCCATGCGCTGTCATCAACATCAAGGCCAACGGGCGGTTCTTGCAGTGGGCTTTCCAGCGTGATATAGCGAAACGGAGCTATCGTCTGTTTTTGAATGTAAACCAGCGGTTCAATCAGCGATAGCCGCTTTAGAATTTTTTGCGATGTCCAGCGAAAAGCGTGTGACAAGAGAATGCTCCTTCATTGGGAACAACAATTTTCCTGATTTTAGCGCGTCTTATCAGGGAAGGGGAAAACAATCCAATCTGCGTGGGAACACGGATCGCGTATTCGCTGCCATACACCCGTAGAATGACCTTTGAAGTGTAAGATCACACCAATCTAGATCGAGATTGCCGTTCGCCAGTCAGGGCGCAACGCGTTAAATTCAACATCATACAGGTCATGCTAAAGGAATTTTGAAATGGCTGTTCCTATCCCTCAAACCTACACCCCCGCGCCGGATCGCTACGATGGGCAGATGGCCTACCGTTACAGCGGGCGCAGCGGCTTAAAACTGCCGGTCATTTCGCTGGGCTTATGGCATAACTTTGGCGAAGTAGACCGCATTGATACGGGGCGGGCGATGCTGCGCCGCGCCTTCGATCTCGGAATCACCCATTTTGATCTCGCCAATAACTATGGCCCGCCGCCCGGCTCGGCAGAATCAACTTTCAAAGTCATTCTCGATAAAGACCTGCGCCCATTTCGGGATGAGCTGGTGATTTCCACCAAAGCCGGCTATGACATGTGGCCGGGGCCTTATGGCGAGTGGGGATCGCGCAAGTATCTCATCGCCAGCCTTGACCAGAGCTTAAAGCGGATGGGGCTGGATTATGTGGATATTTTCTATCACCATCGTCCCGATCCGGAAACGCCACTTGAAGAAACCATGATGGCGCTGGATCAGATCGTTCGGCAGGGCAAGGCGCTCTATGCGGGCATCTCCAACTACAACGCCGAACAAACCCGTCAGGCTGCGGCGATCCTGCGCCAGTTGGGCACGCCTTGCCTGATCAATCAGGTGTCTTACAGCATGTTTAATCGTTGGGTTGAGCCTGATCTGCTGGAAGCCTGCCATCAGGAAGGCGTCGGCGCGATCTTTTTTTCGCCGCTGGCGCAGGGCTTACTGACGGATCGCTATCTAGGCGGCATCCCCGAAGATTCCCGCGCGGGCAAGGCGGGCACGTTCCTCAAGCGCGAGCAGGTCACCGAAGCGAAACTGAACAGCGTGCGCCGCTTGAACGAGATCGCATTAGCACGCGGCCAAACGCTGGCGCAAATGGCGCTGGCATGGGTGCTGCGCCATCCCGCCGCCACGTCGGCGCTGATCGGCGCGAGTACCGTTCAGCAGGTTGAAGACTGTGCCGCTGCCGCGAAGAATCTGGCTTTCACAGAGGGTGAACAGCGCGAAATTGAAGGCGTGTTGGCCGTTTAGCCAGATGCGCCGTTTTTTTGTGACTTCCCCCATCCCTGACAACTTAGGCGGGGGAAGCTTTTCATGCCAGCGTTTCCGCCCGTTCTGGTGCGCGGCCAAAGGGGCTGCGTAATGCCCGCCCCGGCAGTTCGCCCGTAGTTTGCCCTTCAGCCACTACGAACACCCCGTTCACCGCGACGTAATCCACCCCTTCAGGGTGACTGCGCGGGTTTTCGTAGGTGGCTGTATCCCGCAGCGTATCCGGATCGAAAATCACCAGATCGGCCATGAAACCGGGGCGCAGTATCCCGCGATCCATACTGCCGATGCGCCGTGCAGCCGCAGAGGTGATCTTACGGATACCTTCTTCCCACGTAAGCAGCCCTAGATCGCGCACGTAATGCGAAAGAAACCGGATATGCGAACCCCACCCGCGCGGGTGCGGCCTGCCGCCGATCAGGATGCCGTCGCTGCCGACCACATGCGCCGGATGCTGCATGATCGTCTGTACATTTTCTTCGTTGCCGATGAGCGAGAGGATAGACACGCCTAGCCGTGTTTGAACCAGCAAATCAGCGAAATAATCAAAGGGTGTTTTCCCCGCGTAT
>CAZBPB010000167.1:2974-8222 GCA_964493565.1 uncultured Pleurocapsa sp.
AATCGTCAGGCCGATGACCGCTGGATCATGTTCGCCCAGTATCCCGCTGATCTGGATCATCTCCCAGCCAAGCGGCACACCCTGAAAGCCATCTGATCCGGTCACTTCCAGTTCATACCGTAGGCGTTCGCGTGTTTCAGGCGCTTGCAGGCGCGCTATTGTGGCATTTGTGCCGCCATCGTGCGACCAACCCGGCAGCAGTGAATGCAGCGTCGTAGCGCCGGCTAGATACGGGTAAGTATCCAGCGTCACTTCCACCCCTTCAGCCCGCGCCTGATCGATCATTGCCAGCAGTTCAACGCCGCGCCCCTTATTGATCGGGAACCCCAAATGCGCGTGCGTCAGGTGTACAGGCACGCCCGCTTTCCGCCCGATCTCGATTGAATCGGCGTAGGCTTGTATCGCGGTCATCCCATAATTTCGGTGGTGCGGGGCGTAAAAGCCGCCGTAGGGGCGCATCACCGCGCACAATGCCACCAGTTCATCATCGCTGGCGAACATGCACGGCGCATAAGTGAGGCCGGTAGACAGCCCGATAGCGCCCTCACGCATGGCCTGATCCAGCAGTCGCTTCATCCGTTCCAGTTCTGCCGCATCTGGCGTGCGGTTTTCCATCCCCATCACCGCCAGCCGAATCGTGCCATGAGGGGCAAACATGGCGATATTCACTGCCACCTGCCGGTCAAACCGATCCAGATAGCTGGTGATTGTCGTCCAGTTCCAGTCTACCTCTGGCGTGCCGTTCCATCCGGCGATCTGTTCGCGCAAAATGGCCGCCGTTTCCGGCGTGACCGGAGCTAAGCCTAGCCCGTCATGCCCGATCACGTCGGTTGTTACGCCCTGCCGTATTTTGCAATCGTGGGTTGGAAAGGCCAGCGGCTGTAAGTCGGAATGGGTGTGCATATCAATGAACCCTGGCGAAACCACGCGCCCCGCCGCATCAATGACGCGCTGTGCGGGTGTGCCTTTCAGCGCGCCCATCGCGGCGATCCGATCCCCCTGAATGGCAAGATCGCCCCAATACCAGAGCGAGCCTGTGCCGTCTATCACGCGCGCATTGATGATGAGAGTGTCAATCATGATTCTTTTCGGTATGTAGTCGGATACTATCTATGTTCAACAATTAGGCAACATTATAACCATCACCCGACGTTGTGGGCGGGGACTGCCCGGTGAGGTGGTGAAGAAAGGTGGGGGCGAGATGCCATGCCCCCACAAATAAAACAGCAGAACAAATACGGGTATACGAGCGGCTATTCAGTGCCGACCTGAACGAGTAGTACGCCCTCTTCACCTCCACGCCCGATCAAAATCATATCGTTATCTGCCCAAACGAGCGGCACACGTAGACAGCAGGTGGGCGGATAAAATTCTCCCTGCAGCACCTGTTGTCCGGGTTGTCCGGGAGTAGGACTGATATACAGCCCTGAGTTTTCCGGCTTTGTGGCGTCGCGAACAATGTAAGCTAACGCTGTTCCTCTTGGTGACCAGCCCGCGCCAACGACAAACTGCGAGCTGTCAATGGGAATGATTTCTCCGGCAGCGATATCAACCACTTCTATATTGGAGATGGGGGGGCTATTACGAACTGATCCTTGCGCGTTGAGACTTAGTAGATAATTGCCATTTGCCGAAAAGGCCAGATTCATGGGCAGCCTTGCTTGTTCTTCGATTTCGATGACTTGCCTCGGCTCAAGATCGCTCAACCCTATTGTCCAGATTCCGTTTTCCGGATTACTGCTGGGCGGGGCAATGTTATAAGCGGCTTGCGAACCGTCCTCAGAGACAGTAAGGGCGAATGTGCTGAGCCTTGAAGGCGCAGGAAGTACCGCCAGTTCCTGCGGTTCTGCAGCGGCAATGCCCATTTGCATCAAATAGGTATTTTGAAAATCGTCGTCTGGCCTGCTTCGTAAAAATACCAGCGTATCTTCATCGCGCCAGCGCGCCGCCGTGTCAAAATAGCCGCTGAAATCGTCATCAAGCAAGTTCCCATCTTCACCATCATCCGTCAGCACGACAACTTCAAAAGTTTCGGTGTTCATGATGCGAATTTCAGTGTCACGAAGAAATAAAAATGCTTCGCGGAATGTTGGCAGCGTTAGCCATTGGGAATCTGGTGACCAGTAAATCTCCTCAGCGTCAGCACCAGAAACTTCTCTCTCCAGTTCAATACACGCATCTTCAAGCCATTCGTTCGTTTCGCTGAGTGTATAAAAGCAAAATGTAGTCCCGCGAATATGCACAAATTGAGTTCCATCTGGTGATAAATGCGCGGCACTTTGCGCTGGGGCAGCGAGAAGCGGCAGTTCCTGCACATTGACTACAGAATAATCATCATAATCTGGTATTGTTACCTGAGCGGTGGCGGTCATCGCCTGTTGGAAGAGTGCATCAAGCGTTTGTGTAGGCGCAATAAATGCCTGTGCCGTTGCTGTTTCGTCTGGCGCGGCATCGGCTGCTGCGGTCTGGTTGAGAATCGCGTCTGCCGTTTGCTGAAAAAGCATATTTACGGCTGCATCCAGTGTTTCTTGAGGGACTGGCGTTGGCTCACTACCCGACTGACCGGAGGCGCTTACCGTCCAGAGCACAATGAGCACGAATATCGTCATAACACAAAAGAGCTTCTTGATGCGCATTGAACTTTCCTTCCACTGGACGGATAAAGGTCACTTTACCACAACATGCCGCAGCGCATTTTGATTAGCTGTTAGGCGCCATTCGCCCGCCCTGATCAGGAAAGATGGGTGTATTTCAGCCCGTTCCCCGTGATCAATAACACAATGCGTTCATCTGCCTGTACCTGCCCTTTTGCCAGTAGATGCGGCAGGGCGGCTGCTGTTGCTGCCGCTTCAGGGGCGACGAACATTCCCTCTCGCTGCCCGATTTCAGCCTGCGCTGCCCGAATTTCATCATCGCTGACCGACAGCGCAAGGCCGCCGCTTTCGCGTACTACCCGTAAAATCAGGAAATCGCCTACTGCCGCAGGCACGCGCAGTCCATCGGCAATGGTTGCCGCGTTTTGCCACATTTCCGCTGTTTCCACGCCTTGATTATAGGCGCGGACAATCGGCGCGCATCCCGCACTTTGCACG
The DNA here is from genome assembly GCA_964493565.1 of uncultured Pleurocapsa sp. Classification (GTDB taxonomy): domain Bacteria; phylum Chloroflexota; class Anaerolineae; order Aggregatilineales; family Phototrophicaceae; genus Flexifilum. Next base: position 6,067 of record CAZBPB010000167.1, read on the forward strand.
CAAATCATACGTGGGCGCTTGCCCCCAATCCAGCCGAGCGCCTCCATCTCGGCAAACGCTTTCCAGATGCCAACGATGCCAGTTCCGCCGCCTGTCGGGTAGATGATCACGTCAGGAAGCTGCCAGTTTAGCTGTTCAGCAATTTCATAGCCCATGGTTTTCTTGCCTTCAACGCGGTACGGTTCTTTCAACGTCGAAAGGTCAAACCACCTCCCAGCTTCTGCGCCCTGCCGCACCAGTTTTGCGCAGTCGGTGATTAACCCATCAACCAACGTGATCTGTGCGCCTAACGCCTTGATTTCAGCGAGGAAAGCAGGCGGCACATCTTTCGGCAGATAGACATAGACCGGTAGTCCCGCGCGGGCCGCATAGGCGGCAGCAGCGCTTCCGGCATTGCCGGCGCTAGGGATCGCCAGCGCCTTCACGCCAAGCTCGGACGCACGCGCAACCGCCATCACCAGCCCACGCGCTTTGAATGAGCCGGTCGGGTTAATGCCTTCATCCTTGACGTATAAATTACGCAGCCCATAATGCTGAGCCAACCGTTCAACGTTTAAGAGTGGCGTGAATCCTTCGCCCAACGTGAAGCGGAAGGCCTCATGCTGTACCGGCAGCATTTCCACGTAGCGCCACAATGTTTTGGAGCGATCTCTAAGATGATCGGGGGTAAAAGCCTGCTTTGCCGCCTCAAGGTCATAGCGTGGCAGCAGCGGTTTGCCACACGTCGGACATAAATTGAGTAGCTGTCGGGAATCGTAAGTTTTGCCACACCAACCGCATTCCAGATGGCTAAGATAACTTTGCATGATCGCGCTGATTTCCACACCTGTAGATTGCTTGTCCGCCAAAGATCATTCTAGCGGATATACTAGAACGAATAGAGCTTAACGCGGAGACGGTTATTTCACATGTTCGGAAAAGTTTGCTTGGTGACCGGCGCTACCGATGGTATTGGTAAAGAGACCGCTCGCGCGCTGGCTAAGGCTGGCGCGACAGTTGTTGGAGTTGGGCGCAATCCTGCAAAAATTCAGGCTGCTATACAGGACATTGGTGAAACGCCCGGTTCGCTTGAATTTTTGACTGCCGATCTCACCTCGCAAACCCACATCCGTATGCTGGCAGAAGAATTTAGGCGCAAATACACGCGGCTGGATTTATTGGTCAATAACGCCGGGGCGCTTTTTACCAGCTATCGTGAAAGTATTGATGGTATTGAGATGACGTTTGCCTTGAACCATCTTAGCTATTTTTTGTTGACCAATCTGCTGCTAGATATGCTGATCGCCAGCGCGCCTTCACGGATCATCAATGTGGCATCCGACGCGCATGGTGGAGGGCGGATCAATTTTGATGATCTGGGCAATCAGCGCGGTTATAGTGGATGGGACGCGTATAACGACTCCAAACTTGCCAATATTCTCTTCACTTACGAATTGGCAGGACGGCTAACAGGCACCGGCGTGACCGTAAATGCGGTACATCCCGGCTTTGTAAACACAAATTTTCAACGGGCAGCAGGTTTGGCCATGCGCGGCCCCTTAAGCTCGGAAGAGGGCGCGGATACGCAAATCTGGTTGGCAACGTCCGATCAACTGGAGGATGTTACCGGTAAATATTTCGTGCGCCGGAAAGAAACCGGGTCATCGCAAGAATCTTATGATCAAGGTGCCGCCCATCGTTTATGGGAAGTAAGCGCGCAGATGGTCGGGCTGCCCCTCGCTCAATGAAGTGCAATAAAAACACTCTCCCTGAAACTCAGGGAGAGTGCGCGAACACCGCGGTCGGAGTGAAACTTAAGTTCCGCTTATCCATTACGCGCGTCAAACCGGCTTCAAATTCGCCTCAATCTGCTCTCGGTACGGCTCAAGGAACGGTGGTAATGCCAGCGTTTCGCCCAGATGCTCCAGCGGCTCATCGCTTGCGAATCCCGGCCCATCGGTTGCCAGCTCAAATAGGATGCCTTTTGAGATCCGGAAATACAGCGACTTGAAATAGAAGCGATCCACCGGCCCCGAATTGCGCACCTGATAACTGTTTAGCCGCTCCAGCCATTGGCTGTACTCTTCAACATTCGTCAGCCGGAAAGCCACATGATGCGTGCCGCCGCGCCCCAGAAATCCCGTCTTGGCGTTGGGCTGCTCAATCACATATACCTC
>CAZBPB010000168.1:0-8194 GCA_964493565.1 uncultured Pleurocapsa sp.
AGGCGATCTTCCTGAAACTCGTGTTTAATCCAACCCTTTGCAGCGCCGGGATTGACGGTGCTATCGTAAATGTATACCAGCGGGCTGCTATCTAAATCCCAGCGAGGATCATACAATTCTGTCAGCGTCCCGCGCTCATCGGTTTGCGTTTTGGCGGGGCGGATTTTTACACCGTCTATGAGCTTACGCAAATGCTCACCATCCGTAGTTACAGTGGGCGTATCATGCCTTGCGCCGGGGATCATTGTCGGGTTGTCCTGAGTAGAATTGCCAAAAAACATAGCCTTTTGATGCCTTGTTATCATCAACTACAGTCGAGTCCCATCTTAGGCTATTACCAGTTCAAGGAATGATGGATTTACCCGGCCCCATAGGCTAACAGCACAGAGGATGCTGTGGTATGCTAGCCGAAAAACTGGAGCAATAGTAATGCGCCTTCGCCTATTCATCGTATTACTGATCACCCTCACTACTAGCATTCAAGCTGCCAGCGCTCAGGAAACACCAACCAGCCATTGGTGGAATGAGCGTGTATTTTACGAAATCTTTGTTCGTAGTTTTTTCGATAGCGATAGTGATGGCATTGGCGACCTGCGCGGCGTGATCGAAAAGTTGGATTACTTGAATGATGGCGATCCGAATACGACAGGTGACCTCGGCATTACCGGTATCTGGCTGATGCCGATCACAGTATCGCCCACATATCACGGCTACGGTGTGAGCGACTATACGGAAATTGACCCCGATTACGGCACAATGGAAGATATGCGCGCGCTGATTGCAGCCGCGCACGAACGCGGCATTGCAGTGATTATCGATCTGGTAATCAACCATACCTCAAACCAGCATCCCTGGTTTCAGGCATCGGCAGCAGGCGACCCGGAATATGCAGACTGGTATATCTGGGCTGATGATGACCCCGGTTATCGCGGGCCAGATGGTCAAACAGTGTGGCATCCATTTGGCAACCGCTTCTATTACGGCATTTTCGACTCCAGCATGCCTGATCTGAACCTGAATAATCCTGACGTGACTGCCGCGCTCTACGAGATTGCCCGCTTCTGGCTGGAAGATGTTGGCGTTGATGGCTTCCGCATAGATGCGATTAAACACCTGATCGAGGATGGTCAAACACAGGTAAATACCCCGGCCACGCACGCATGGTTAAGCGCCTTTGACGATTATGTTGACAGTGTAAATGATCGTGCGCTCACCGTTGGCGAAGTGTGGAGCAGTACGTTTGACGCTGACAATTACGTTGACGACAGCGAAGTGGATATGACCTTCGATTTTGAACTGGCAAACGCCTTATTGCAGAGCGCGCAAAGCCAGAGAAGCGCGGGGGCAGCATCAATTACGGATCGCGATTTTGGCCTGTACCCCGGCAATCAATTCGGTATTTTCCTGACTAACCATGATCAGAACCGGGTCATGTCCCAGCTCACTGGCAATGTAGATGCGGCGAAAACGGCGGCTTCAATGCTCCTGTTAGGGCCGGGTGTTCCCTTCCTGTACTACGGCGAGGAAATTGGTATGGAAGGCGAAAAGCCCGATGAACGTATTCGCACGCCGATGCAGTGGTATGAAACATCAACGACAGCGGGATTCACAGCCGATAACCGCCCGTGGCAAACGCTTGGCGAGGGCAACGAGATGGGGATTTCGGTTGCCTCACAAGTAGGCGATCCAAACTCACTTCTGACGCATTACCGTGAACTGATTTCACTGCGAAACGCGCACCCGGCGCTGCAGCACGGCAGCTACACCGCCATTGATTGCAACGCACGCTCTGTCTATTCGTTCTTACGCGAGGACGGTGACGAACGACTGCTTGTGCTGATCAATCTATCGGACGACCCCGTAGAGGAGATTGACTGTGAAGCGCGTGAAAGCAGTTTGAGCCACAGCTACACAGCCACAGTCATTTTTGGCGGCGCACAGGAAGCGAGTGGACTAAACGGTTTCGAGGAAGATGGCGGATTTTCCGGCTATGTTCCTGTGATAAGCCTACCTCCGTATAGCACAACGGTGATTCAGCTAACGCCGCAATAAAAGTATTTTTCGCCGATGGTAGAATGATGCCTATCCATGTATAAGATTGAGGTCACGATGCTGCGATTACGACATAAAGTTATGCCGATTGTTTCACTCGCCCTGGCAGGTCAAATGCTGATCGGCGGGGCAGTTTTTGCTCAGGCACAAACCCCTACCGCGCTGTGTGAAGCGGCGGTGCCTGCTGCCGAACCCGCTACCCGCGAGTTTTCAGCGCCAGAGCAAGTACTGGAAGCCGGGGCTGATTACCGGGCTATCCTGTGCACCGATGCCGGGCCGGTCTATGTTGACCTATTTGAAACACTGGCACCGGACACCGTGAATAATTTCGTGTTTCTAGCGCAAAACGGATATTACAACAACACCACTTTCCACCGAGTGATCGAGGGCTTTATGGCACAAGGCGGCGATCCGACGGGTACAGGCAGCGGCGGGCCGGGATACCAGTTTAGTGATGAATTTGTTGGCTTCCTGAATTTTGACCGACCGGGATTGCTGGCGATGGCGAACGCAGGCCCCGGAACCAATGGAAGCCAGTTTTTCATCACTACAGCGCCAACGCCACATCTAGATTATGCCCACACCATCTTTGGCGAGGTACTAGAGGGGCAAGATGTGGTTGAGAATATTCAACTTCGTGATCCAGCAACCGCAAGCACCCCCGGAACCATGCTGAACACTGTGTTAATCGTCACCGATCCTTCAACAGTAGAGACGACATTTGAGGAGGACACCCCGCCTGGTGACCAGATCGCCTTTGAAACTGCATTAGGTTTAATAATGCAAGGAAGCCTTGAACCGCTGTCAATAAATTCAGATGCAACCGGCGTTCGCACCATTGCCGATGTGGTTGCTGCTGTCCCCGAAGCTTTGCAATCGGATGTTGCCGCCGCGCTAGAGAACGGCGGGTATGAGTTCGGGATCTCGCTGGTCATAGAAAACCCCACCTGCGATTTAGCCAATCTTCCTGTTTCCTCTTTCGGGTATCGCGCCTACGCATTTGGCGATGCTGAAGCAGCGGCAGCCTTGAATGCAAGCGGCATTTTTGCAGACCTAAATGCTTCAGAAGGCTTTAGTCCTGATGATGTGCCTGAAGGTGAGCGCCCGGTATTCACCCGCACAGAGAATGTATGCGAGCAGGAACTGGTACACGCACGCATGATTGTTCAACGCGGACGTTTGCTAGAAGTCTTCGATGTAACCTACGTAGACGATGGCAACATCACCGCAACGCAGTGGCTGGAAGATTTCGCGGCGCTCAATTTTGAGCGTATGTTCAGCGAGCCGCTGCGCGCCGAAATTCGCGCAGGAAATAACAACTAAAGTAAGTTCATTAAAAAGGCGAGCCGGATGTGGCTCGCCTTTTTAATGCCCAAAGCAAGGTAAAAATTGCGCGGTTACGTTGTAGGCTGGCGATAAAGTTCAAATGCTGTGCCGAAAGCGTGGGTGAACGCGCCGCTAGCTGTAAGTTCTTGCGGCGACCCGACCATCATACCGCCGCGCCCGTCTAGCAACCAGATCACATCAGCATAGCGCAAGGCCAGATCAAGATCATGTGTAGAAATCAGGGCGGCGCGGCGATCTTCACGGGTCAACTGCTGCAAAAGCATCATGAGTTCCACGCGATGCGGCAGATCGAGAAAGGCTGTCGGCTCATCCAGCACTAGCAAGCGGGGTTGTTGTGCTAGCGCCCGCGCAATAAATACTCGCTGGCGCTCACCATCGCTTAATTCTGATACCAGCCGCATCGCCAGCATTTCGGTGCGTGTTGATTGCAACACGTCCTCAATAATCGCTTCATCTTCCTGAGACAGTGTACCTAACCAGCCTGTATAGGGCTGGCGGCCTAAAGCGACCAGTTCACGCGCAGTCATCATTGCAGGAGTTACACGGTCGGTCAACACAACACCAATACGCTGCGCCAGTTCTCGCCGCGAGAGCTGGCGAATCTCGTCGCTGTCCAGCAGAACAACCCCCTTTACAGGTGGGTGCATACCTATCAGCGTGCGGATAAGCGTAGTTTTGCCTGCGCCGTTCGGGCCAAGCAAGCATACGAGCACGCCATCTTTGAGAGACAGATTAATTCTATCTAACAATACGCGCGACGTGGGATTCGAGAAGCCAACGGCAAGATTGGAGGTTGTTAGGATGCTCACATCCCACTCCTAATGCCGGGCTGACGCAAAATCACCCAGATCACTACCGGCGCCCCAAATAAAGCCATAACCGCAATCAGCGGCAGGATTATTTGAGCGCCGGGCATTTGCGCAATCACGTCCGCGATCATGGCTATGGCCGCCCCGAGCATGATACTTGCGGGAATAAGGATATTGTGACTGCTAGTGCGCAGGGCAATCCGGCACAAATGAGGGATAGCAATACCTAGAAAAGCAATTGGCCCGCAAAACGCGGTCACTGTTCCGGCTAGAAGCGCGGTGCTGATGATGGTCAGATAACGCACGCGGCGCAAATTTACACCCAAACTTGCGGCATAGTCTTCGCCTAAAAGCATCGCGTTTAGTGGCTTTGCAGCCAGCACCGAAACCACCAATCCCAGCAGGATAACCCCGGTAAACAGGGGAAGCTGTGCGCGCGTGACATCTCCGAATGTACCCTGCGACCAATTATTGAAGGATCGCAACTGCTCTGGCGCAGCAAAATGGGCTAACATGCTGACCAGCGCACTGGTTAAGTAGCCAAACATTAGGCCCAGAATGAGCAGCGTTGTCGCGCTTTGTACGCGACGAGCGACCAGTAGTACTACTAGAAGCACCAGAATTGAACCAGCAGAAGCAGCAACCACAACGGCGATATCCCCGGCGAAGCCCATTGCGCCAAGCAGCGTTGTCGTGCCAACACCAACGGTCAGCACCACCAGCGCCACGCCGAGACTAGCGCCTGAACTGATGCCCAGCACATACGCATCAGCTAAAGGGTTACGAAATAAGGTTTGCATAAGCAGGCCAGCCGTCGCCAGCGCCGCCCCGGCCAACAGGGCGGTTATTGCTTTGGGCAAACGATAATCTTGCACTATGGTCGTCCACCCTGCGCGGCTGGTTTCACCCCCCAGCAGCGCAGTCAATACTTCCTGCGGCGGGATGGATACCGAGCCAACAAACAGGCTGAGCGACAGCGCCGCGATGACAAGTAGGGTTAAGGCAAGAAACACCCATCGCCAGCGGCGCGAACGGGTGGCACATTTATGCGCCGTGACCACCACCGTCTGGCTTCTGGTTGTTCGCTGTTCCGCCGAAATTGTGGCCATAAAAATGCCTTCATCTTAAGTCCCTCTCCTGCGTGAAGAGGGACTTTCTCGAAACAAGTGCTCGCTTACTGTAGCTGCTGGTAAAAGAACATCTCGCGTTCCGGCAGCAAATCCGGATGAAAGATATTGATCAGGTCGCCAAGGATCAATTCAGGATGCAGTACGCCAGTTTCGCCGAAGTCATTGCCGCCAGTGGCATTGACACGCGCGTTGTTGTTGTAAACCTGTCCATTTTCGAAAGCAGTAAACTCGGCGTAGCGTTCATCTTCGGCAAGGCCATCGACCAATGTGAACCAGAAATTGGGATTCAACCAGATGTCGGCATCATGCGCGCGATCAACCACTTCCTCAAATGATAATGGAAGGCTGCCTGCTGATGTGTCGTCTGACCAGACATAATCGCCACCTGCATCCGCGATCAACTGCGCGGCGTAGCTGCCGCCTCCGGAAACATACCAGGTATCACCAAACATGGCGTTGGCGAGAACTGTCGGGCGTTCTTCAGCACCTGCTGCAACTTCGACCAGCTCATCGTAACTGCTTTGAACCTCATCAAATATGGCATTGGCTTCAGCTTCAGCATTGAAAAAGGCTGCAATGAACTTCACCCACTCGGCACGGCCTAATGGCTGCGATTCCAGATAATCACTGTTGACGACCACATGAAGGCCAGCTTCTAACAAAACCGGATGCGTATCCCAATCAGGGCTTCCACTGGCAAACGTGAAGATCACATCCGGTTCCAATTCGAGGGCTTGCTCGACATTAACAGTAGGGCCGCTGCCGATTTCAGCGATTTCGCCAGAATCGAGACGTTCGCGCACCTCAGGGCTGAAAGCAAAATCGCCCTCATCCACTCCCACCAGCCGATCTACCAAACCCAATTCTACAAATGAGGGGAGATAGGTGGTGGACAAAGAAACTGCTGAAGCCGCAGGAATTTCGATGATCTGCTCATCGTCGTATCCTTCCGGCACAGGGGTGCCGCATTGCACCAACACGTAGATAAATGGCTCGACAGCGCCCTGCCAGGGTGAATTGACGGTCACTACTTTGTAATTGTTGTAATAGTCAATGGAAAAGCCCTCAGCATAGTCCACCTGAACGGTGTCAGGGAAATACTGCGCGGCTTCATCGTAGTTTTCAACACAAGCGGCGGGATTACTGCCATCCTGCGCGAACGCTGGCATGACGAACAGCAGTGAAAGCAAGGCAACAATCAAACGAGGCATAGCATCTCCTTACAAGGATATCCAGGCGTAAAACAAGCAAAATCGCGTGGCAGCCTTGCTAAAGAGAATGGCGCTTATGTTGTTTTGTAGCGGGAAAAGAAAACCCGCATGGAAGCGGGTAAATAGGATTTGACCTATCATGCCCCGTACCCCCTCTTGCGCGAAGGCGGTGAACGAGCGATTTATTGGCGGGTATTCGGGCTTCAGCAGATTCGCTGTTACCGTTGCGCGACAGCGCCGGACTTTCACCGGCTTCCCCCATTGAACGCCACACATCCGAGTGTTGGCGCGCCAATGTCGTCTCAGTTATTAACGCGATATGTTGACGATAACACGGGGCAAGCACATTTGTCAATTTGATGGCTGTAGAACCAGCGACAATGACTTCTGGCGCATTGCGAGCACAGTATCATCAGCAATGACATAGTTTTCATCACCCGGCTTCGGCAGGGTGGCAGTACCTTGCGAAAAACAGAAACAGGGCAATTTGAGGCTCAGCGTCGGGTGCAAATGTCCGCGGCTCGAAATGCGGCGGTGTGAATCAAGCCACTTTCGCTATGTAAGGAGGCTTCCAACGTTTCAAGTTGAAAGGAAAGCGGCGACCAACCGCGCACTGCAAACTGACTAGGGGCTGGCTGCTATAAAGTGAGAACTGTTATCTCAAATCGAAGTCGAACATGACCACATCAGAATCGTGACTGACACCGCCTGCGCTGGCATACAAGCCCATCGCCGGAAGATTGCTTGAATTGGTGAGCACAAAATAATTATCGCCTCCCGCAGCCAGCGCAGCCTCCTTGAAGGCTTCGAGCAGTATGCTCCCTAGACCGTGCCGCTGAAACTGCTCCAGCACTTCAATTTCATAAAGGAAGAACATCGGGATCAGAGTATCCGGACGATCCAACCGGTAGCCCAGCAGCCAGCCACCAATTTCGCCATCTGAATAAGCATAGTAGAGATAGTTACGCGGATCGCCCAGGAAGTTCTCGTTTAACTGCTGCCAATCATCGCTGTAAAAGGTAAGCTGCATACATTCAATTAAAGGCTCGTCGCCTGAAGTTAGCCGTCTTACTTCATTCATGAATTGTCCTCCAATAGCAGTTGGGCGTAATATCGTCATCAGTGGATAATCGTGGACAATCACTGCCCTGTTCACAGGATGCTGGTGATACGTGCAAATATCTATCGGCAGGAAATATATACCAGCGGAGATTTACACCTGTAGTTGAAATCCACCTATGGAAACCCCTGATAACACGATTCAGAATATTGTTTCGTATTTTGGACAAAATGAACATTCTTGTGAAAACAATTTTTTGAACAAGCAGTATTTGATGATGTTCTAGCAGCATGCTATGATTTATATGAGAGCGCTCCCAGAATCAGGTTGTTCATTGTGTCAGAAAAAATCCGTTCGAACCCCAAAAATCTGAACCTAGAAGATATTGCGCGAAAAGCCGGGGTTTCCAGATCAACCGTTTCGCGCGTGATCAACAATGAAGCCTATGTAAGCCGGCGAACGCGTGAACGCGTGATGGCTGTTGTGCAGAAGGAAGGCTACGCGCCGAACCCTGCTGCGCGCAGCCTTGTGACTCGTCGGACAAGAGTAATCGGCGTGGTCATTCCCACCTCGATTCAGGTGATG
>CAZBPB010000169.1:0-5077 GCA_964493565.1 uncultured Pleurocapsa sp.
GCTGGGCGTATGCACATATCGGCAGGGAATCGAAATCGCCCCACTAGGCACGCCTGCCCGCGACGTTTGAATACCGGCAGCATCGGTGGTTCCCAGTGAAATTAACTCACGCTGATATGGTATTGCCTCCCGTTCCGCGGTGTTAATCATCCAATCGCGAATTACAGGCGGCACTACCAGCCCGGTATCGTGAATCTTGATCGCCGCGCCCGCGCCAAGCTTGACGACATTCTTTTCAACATTGATCATATCGCCCGCGGGCGTCACATCCAGCGCGATGCCGATATCTGGCTCCACGCTGTAGGCGGCTGGTCGCGCGCCGCGCAGTCCCACTTCTTCCTGCACCGTGAACACGAAATAGACTTCGTTCTGAACCCGTTTTTTCAGGCGGCGCATCGCTTCAACCGCCACCACACAGCCCACGCGGTCATCCATCGCTTTGGCGATTACCCGGCTGCCGCGCCGCTCTAGTGGGCGATCAAATACGGCGGGCATGCCGGGTTCAATGGCGGACTCGCCTTCGCCGGTACTTACGTCTACATAGTATTGATCCAGCGTGGGGGCAGTTGTACGCGCCGCGCCAAAATATTCGGGCATAGCCAATGTGCCCAGCGTGCCATCTTCAAAGCGCACCCGCGAGCCGAGCAAGGCGGTGTTTATCAGCCCGCCGATGGGCGAAAAACGCAGGTAGCCGGTCTTCTTCTCAACATAGGTAACCATCAGGCCGATTTCGTCCATGTGCGCGGCAACCATGATCTTCTTGCCGCCCTTACCCACGCGGCAGATCAGGCTGCCCATGGGGTCAACGGTAATTTCGTCGGCATAAGGCTCAACCATTCGCCGGATGATCGCGCGGACGCCGTGTTCATAGCCGGATGGCCCCCATGCTTCGGTCAGCGTTTGCAGGGTTTCAACCATTGTTTCACTTTCGGGTCGCTTTTTCGTAGGCTTCACTGCCTGTCGCTTGCTTGCCATGTTAAATTACACTCCCGTAGGCACAATGTAATACGGCTGTTTTTGCCAGCCAGTACGCTTAAATCTGTTGATAATCGGCAGCGGTAATAGCCCGCAGCGCCGCCTGAATTAACCGCAGCGCGCGATCATAATCCTCACGCAATAGCAGCGCCGCCGGGCTGTGAATATAGCGGCAGGGCAGCGAAATCACGGCTGAAGGTACGCCCCTGCCGGAAACATGAATAGTGCCGCCGTCAGTGCCGCCGCCCGCCGTACTTTTCAACTGGTAAGGTATCTTTTCGGCATCCGCTGTCTTCCGCAAAAATGCCAGCAGTTTCGGGTTCACAATCATGCTGGCATCCAGAATAGTCAGCGCCGGGCCACCTCCCACGCGGCATGTCGGGTTTGCTTCGCTCTCATCATCGGGCAGCTTCGTCGGGTTCGGCAGGTCGTTCGCTGTCGTCCCTTCCAGAATAAAAGCGACATCCGGCTGTAACGTTTGACCGACAACCTGCGCCCCGCGCAGCCCGATCTCTTCCTGCACCGTGAAAGCCGCCAGTACATCTACCGGATACGGGCCGCCGCGCAGCACATCCACCAGCAGCGAACAGCCGGCGCGGTCATCAAACGCCTTGCCCCGCATCATGTTCCCGCCATCCAGTTCGCAAAATCGGGTATCGAAATTCACGCGGTCACCGCGCTTCACTTTGCCCGCTGCTTCATCTTTGCTGGATGCGCCAATATCTATGCGTAAGCTGCTCATCTTGACCACATTTTGATCGGTATTCTTGTGAATCGGCGTCCAGATAATGACGCCCTGCACCGCGCCGATCTTCACCCGTTTCCCCGGCAGTATGCGATCATCAATCCCGCCAACATTGGTGAAGCGAATCAAACCGTCGCTCTCAAAGCCTGTGACCATCAGGCCAACTTCGTCCATATGTGCCGCCAGCAGCACCCGCAGCGGTTTCTTGCCGCGCCCCGATGCCGGAAGCCGTCCGATCACGCTGCCCATCGAATTGATAGTGATGTCTTGCAGCGTCCCCTGTACTTCACTCAAAATGATCTGGCGAACTGCATCTTCCTTGCCGGAAAGCCCGACCGCGTTTGAAAGTTGTTCAAGAATCACGCGCTCACCGCCTCGTCCCACGCAATCTCCGCCAAAAACTGTTCATCCAGTTCAGAGATGAAATGCGCCATCAGCCGCCCGCACCGTTCAATATCCCGTAAATCCAGCGTCTCTACCGGCGCATGCATATTACGGATCGGCACTTCCAGCAGCGCCGTTGGAATCCCCTGAAGCGCTACCTGTATCGCCCATGCGTCAGTCCCGCTGTTCGCCGGAATAACATCCTCTTGCAGTTTGATCTCATGGCGTCTGGCGGTTTCGCGAATCTGATCCGAAAGTTTGATATGGAAGTTTGCGCCGAAGCCAATACCCGGCCCGCCGCCCATCTCACATGACGAATCAGCGTCTACACCCGGCTGTTGAGCAAAGGTCACATCCAGGGCAATCGCCGCGTCAGGCGCAATCTTGTAAGCTGCCGTCTTTGCGCCCAGTAAGCCGGTTTCTTCTTGAACTGTTGCCGTCGCATACACATCCCATTCATGGCTCAGCAATTGCAGTTCATTCAGGCATACGGTCACTGCGGCAACACAGGCGCGGTCATCAAATGCTTTCCCCGCCACTTTCGTCCCCAATAGTTCAACAAAGGGCGCGTCAACTGTGATCACATCGCCAATCTGAACCAGTTCTTCAACCCGTTCCGGCGACAGCCCCACATCAATCAGCATCTCATCAAACGTAGGATACTTGGCTCGCATCGCCGTCGTTAGTAAATGCGGCGGACGGGCAGCCACGACGCCGGGCAGCATCTCTCGCCCATGCACCATCACCGCCTGCGCCGGCATCAACCGATTATCAACGCCCGAAATCCGGTTGAATCTAATGAATCCATCCACGATTCCGGTCACTATCATACCGATTTCATCCATGTGCGCCGCCAGCATGATTTTGCGCGCCGCCCCGCTTTTTTGAGGGCGGGTCGCCCGCTTGATGCCGATCAGGCTGCCAAGCCCATCCTGCTCAAATTCATTGACCAGTTCAGCCCATGCCGCACGCAAAATCTCACGCACTGGCGCTTCATGCCCGCTCGGGGCATGTGCCTCGCTCAGCGCGCGAAGATGCGCTTTAAGTTCAAAAGCCAACGTCTCTCTCCTTAAACCAGTGTAATTCTGATGCGCTTTGACTTCGCTGCTACCATCCTGTGCCCTGTAAAGCCGTAGAGACAAAGCATGCCTTCCCCCTACGCACAGTTCTCAGTATTTACCGTTCATGTCCCCGGCGGAATCGGCGTGTCTTCGCCGCCCGGCGTCACTGGCGGCGGGCATCCGTCCGGCGGAATCCCCGGTACGCCGGGGCAAAGGTCAATGTTGTCTGGCACTCCATCCAAATCCGTATCTGGAATATCCAGCGTCGCTGTCGGCTCAACAATCACCGGATCAGTTGGGAATGGAATTGGCGATTCAGTAGCCGTCGGGAACAGCACGTCAGTCGGATAGGGCGTTAGCGACGGCGCGTCGGTTGAAGTCGGAAAGACAAAAAATGTAGAAGTCGGCAGGGCTGCCGTCGGAAATACCACTGTCGGGAAAGCAACCGTCGGGAAAAATTGACCCGGCGTTGGGGGAAGATTCACGCCGCCGCCCGGCAGCGGGGTTAGGCTCGGAAATGCCACCCGCGTTGAGGTGGCAAGGGTGCGCGTCAGTGCGGCAGGAGTCGTCGGTCGCGCAGTCGGGGTAGCCCTTGCGCCCGGCGCGGTACCCAGCAGCACAAAACCCGCGCAGTAAAAAGGTAATGTTGCCAGAATAATGAGGAACAGCACGACCTGTAAGTTACGACGGCGGCGGTCAACCTGTCCGAAAGAATCCATAGCTGCTCTCAGCGGGTACGCATGCCTACAAACGCGCCAATCATACCATGTCCCGCTGTAGACGTGTAATAAAAAGTGGTTCTAAGCAAGCGCGCGATGCTGATACAGGCCGCCATCCACAAAGCCGCGCTTGCGGTAGTAGCCACGTGTGCCAACTGCGCTGATCACCGCCAGATCGCCGTAACCCTGCGCCATTGCGATCTCAACCGCGCGCTCAATCAGCCGCATCCCTAAGCCGCTGTGCTGCGCTTTTCCCGGCGCGCTTTCGCCAATTTCCAGCGACTGCCCGTATACATGCACCTCGCGAATAATCGCCGCGCCCTGCAGTTCTTCGATGAGTGACGGCGCTGTTTCATCCGGCAGCGACAGCCGCAAAAATCCGGCAATTTCACGATCTTCGGCGGTGAATTGCAGGAATACTTCCCGCCCACTGCTGGTGTCGTACCATAGTTCGTCTAATTTCAGCGCCCCCGCATCCACCGAACGGAAGCGTACTTCTCGCGCCCGAATATCGGCGCTGCGTTCGCCCCGCGCCGCCAGCGCGTTTTCCACAAGTTGGCGAAAATTGGTGGTCTTGTTGCCCGCCACAATATCGGTTCCCGGAATGTCGCGAATCACCCGCGTTAGGCGGCAGTATTCCGGCGTCAGTTGAAACGCGCCGATCAGCAGTTCCAGAAGCTGATCATGGGTATATGGCTGCCAGTCGCCGCGCTGATAAAATTTCATCAATTCCGCGCTCTCGATCAGCGAACACGGGTAAATTTTCAGTTCATCCGGGCGAAAATCAGGATCGCCAAACAAGCGCCGATAATCCTCTAAGTCTGTCGTGGGCGTTGCCCCCAACAAATTCGGCATCCAGTGGGCGTGAATTTTGAAGCCTGCGCGGCGTAATAATTTCACTGCCCGCCGCGTAGCCGCAACATCATGCCCGCGCTTATTCACCCGCAGCACAGCATCGCTCAAGCTTTGAAAGCCGATCTGCACTTTGGTACATCCCAAACGGCGGATACGGATCACTTCGGCTTCAGAGAGATGATCCGGGCGCGTTTCCACCACCAACCCCACGCAGCGACACGGCGCTTCTTCGTTGCGCGCATGCGCCGCTTCCAGTTCTTCCCATATCGCGTATTCATCAACCGGGCTGCGTTCCTGCTCCTGAAGCTGTTCGCCCAGCTCCCGCGAACGCCGCATCC